>JAZQNG010000039.1:0-2184 GCA_045627205.1 Lachnospiraceae bacterium | reverse complement strand
GTATTCCACCTTCATATTCATTTCATTCCTCGTTTTGAGAAGGATTCTATTAATATGAATTGGACTCCGGGTTCCTATAAAGACGGCGAAATGGCTGAGCTTTGCGAGAAAATTAAGGCAGCAATCAAATGATAATAGATTTTCACACACATACATTTCCGGACAGCATTGCCACCAGAGCTATAACTAAGTTAAAGGCTGCTGCGGATATGAAAAATTACACAAATGGTACGACCCATGCCCTGCAGCGTTCAATGTGGGAGAATGGTATCGATGTGTCTGTGCTTTTGCCGGTGGCCACAAAGCCTACTCAGTGCACGGACATTAACCGAATCGCAGTTGAGACTAACGATTTATTTGACCATACACATTTATTGTCTTTTGGCTCGGTGCATCCGGATTCCGAGGACTACAAGGCCCAGGTGGATTTTTTGGCGCAGAACGGCGTCAAGGGTATCAAAATGCATCCTGTGTCCTGTAAGGTGCCTGTGGATGATATTCGCTACAAGCGTATTATTTCCTACGCTTCCGAAAACCGCCTGATTATTACAGTTCATGGCGACTTTGATCCCGGTTTTGCCGGGAATGACTGTGCACACCCAAAGCGTATTCGCGAAATGCTGGATGAGGTTCGTCCGGTTAAATTTGTTTCTGCGCATATGGGCGGCTGGGGCTGCATGGATGAGGTTAAGAAGTATCTGGTAGGTCAGAATTTGTATTTTGACACGGCGTACTCTATTGCTCCTCTGCGTTATGCTGACGGCACTATGGAGGGCGTCCATCCGACCTTTGCTCATCGCGACAAGGAAATTTACGATGCTTCTGAATTTGTTGATATGGTGCGTTCTCATGGTGTTGAGAAGATTCTTTTTGGCACTGATTCACCCTGGGGCGAACAAAAGGAAAACGTGGATATTCTCAATATGTCAGGTCTTATCGACAAGGAACTTTCAATGATTTTCCACAAAAACGCAGAAAAATTATTGAAATTAGTATAAAAGTTTCTAAATAACCGGAAGTGTGAGTATTCGCACTTCTTTTTTGGATTATTGCATGAAAAAATTTGTAAGAGTTGTAAAAAAAATATTGGGAATATTGCTGAAGCTACTGGTGATTGTTATTTTGCTGGGAGCTATCGCGGTGGGATATCTGGCTTACAAGGGCTATGGCACGGAAATTTTTGAGTATCGTGATAGAGCCCGGGAAATTGCTGCCGGCATGAAGGACGAGGATTTTACCGGAAGTCTCACTACGGTTATTTACGATGTGAACGGCTCTACAATAGCGTCACTTCGCTCGGGTAAGGAAGCCTATTATCTAAAGCTTTCGGAGGTGCCAAAGTCGGCAGTTGACGTATTTATAGTAACTGAGGATAGGAAATTTTATTCCCATAACGGTGTGGATGTTATTGCAATGGTCAGAGCGGTGGTGGAGCTGGTACGAAATAATAATCAGATAACCCAGGGCGCCAGCACCATAACACAGCAGCTTGCCCGCACGGTTTACCTGTCAAATGAAGTGTCCATGTCCAGAAAACTCACGGAAATTTTTCTTGCATGGGAGATTGAAAATAAATATTCCAAGAAACAAATTTTAGAGTATTACATAAATGATATTTATTTTGGTAATGGATATTATGGCCTACAGGCTGCGTCCTTTGGGTATTTTAACAGATCTGTTCAGGAGCTTTCCTTGTCGGAATTGATTTTCTTGTGTGCAATTCCTAACAATCCGACTATGTATGACCCTTACAAGCATCTGGAGGATACCAAGGAGCGTCGTGACCGAATGCTTAAGCAGCTTTTGGATTTTGATAAGATTACCCGCGCAGAATACGATGAGGCGCTGAATCAGGAAATTGAGCTGGAGCAGGGGGATATAGCTCGAAATAATTATTTGGAGACTTTTTCAAAATACTGTGCTGTCAGGGCTCTTATGGAGCAGGAGGGCTTTGTTTTCAGAAATTCCTTTGCTAATGACTCTGAGCAGGCGGCCTATAATGAAAATTATGAATATTATTATGAGCGAAATCAGCGAAAGCTGTTTAATGGAGGCTATCGCATCTACACGTCGCTGAATTCTGAGTGGCAGGAGGAGCTTCAAAGGGCGGTGGACGAAAATACTACCGCACATATGGAGCTTCAGGAAAATGGAGTGTACGCTTTTCAGGCATCAGCTACCTGT
>JAZQNG010000038.1:0-24620 GCA_045627205.1 Lachnospiraceae bacterium | reverse complement strand
CGCTACATCATTATCACTCAATAGCGAAAGCGGCCGCACATATTTGAATCTGTGTCAACTGTTTTTTTGAAAAAATAAAAAGACCCCAGTATTATTTCTAATACTGAGATCCTATTTCGTCATCTTAACTTAATGCCATTGGGAGAGGGACGTACCTTTTTTAATATCAATGTTGCAAAATTGTCAGTTTTAGGCTAATATATAATAAGTTTATTGTGGGCTGTTGCAACTCACATAGTTGATAACAGGGAGGTTGTTTTCCAATGGAAATAAGTAAAATAACCCTCCGGCAGGAGGATAAAACATATACAACAATATTTGCGGATTATGCTGATATTTCACAGCCGCAGGGAAGTCTTCTCATTATTCACGATCTGGCAGAGCATCACGACAGGTACAGGGAGCTGGTCGCATTCTGGAATTCAAAGGGCTATGACTGCTTCAGATATGACCTGCGCGGACATGGCAAGGATATCAGGTTTGAGGAGCTTGGACATTTTGCAGACGAGGACGGCTACAGGATTGTGGTACAGGACGCTGTCCACATACTTGAGTATATAAAAAAGGTGAACCGTGGTAAAAAGGTTGTTTTATACGGCCAGGGAATCGGGGCAATGATTGCACAGTGTGCACTTCAGGAGTCCGATTTTGTGGATGCCTGTGTATGCAGCGCTCCGACGGTTCCGACGCAGTATCCGGTAAACAGGCAGCTTTTTATTGCCGATCTGGTCAGGACAATCAAAAAACCGCGTCATTATTCACCATATCTTTCAAGAAAAATAACGGGCTATAAGGAATTCAGGAAGATTTCGAACCGAACTGCCTTTGACTGGCTCTCGAGGGACAACCAGCTGGTCGGAACCTATATAAACGACCCGCTTTGCGGCTTTACCTGCACCTCGGCCTCGTACTGTGATTATCTTCAGCTGATAATCCAGGCTACAACAAAGGGGCAGATGAAGAGAATACGTGCAGATCTTCCGCTGCTGTTTGTTGCGGGAAGCCATGACCCGGCCGGAAATTTCGGTGAGGGAGTAGCGGACCTGTTCGATTCCTACCAGAGGCTTCATTTTACCCGGGTGGACTGTATAATTTACGATGAGGCGCGTCATGAACTGATTCACGAAACAAACCGTGAGGAGGTAATGAAGGATGTTGCCGAGTGGCTTAATAAGGTGCTGAACAACAGAAACCTGACACCTGTGGTGAGCCTCTCCAACAGAAGCAAGCAGGAGAAGGCAGCAGAAAAGGCAGCAGAGAAGGCCGGTAAAAAGAAGAACGGAAAGAAGGCAATTCCTGCGGCAGATGCTGAATATGTCAGCAATTCCGCGGCTCTGGCCGGGGATGCTGAGGATGATGATTTTAACGACCTCGGTTACTTCGAAAGGAATCCTAAAAAGGAAAAATAAAGTATATGAAATATGAATTTATCGCACCCTGTCATTTTGGCATGGAGGCAGTGTTAAAGCGTGAAATACTGGATCTGGGGCTGGAAATAGTGAAGGTGGAGGATGGAAAGGTGACCTTTTCGGGAGATGAGACGGCCTTTGCCCGTGCAAACATTTTCCTGCGTACCACGGAACGAATCCTATTGAAGGTCGGAAGCTTTCAGGCAAAAACCTTTGATGAACTTTTTGAAGGCACAAAGGCACTGCCCTGGGAGAATTTCATACCGAAGGACGGACGCTTTTGGGTAACAAAGGCAAACTCCGTCAGAAGTGCCCTTTTCAGTCCCTCGGACATACAGTCCATAATGAAAAAGGCTATGGTTGAACGGCTGAAGTCTAAATACAATATCAGCTGGTTTGAGGAAACAGGAGCTGACTATGCCGTGCGTGTTTCAATCCTGAAGGCTGAGGTGACGGTCGGGATAGATACCTCCGGTGAATCGCTTCACAAGAGAGGCTACAGAAGGCTGACAAGCAAGGCGCCCATTACGGAAACGCTGGCGGCAGCACTGATTCTGCATACCCCATGGAAGGCGGACAGACTTTTGACAGATCCCTTCTGCGGCAGCGGAACCATTCCGATTGAGGCAGCTTTAATAGGACTTAATATAGCTCCAGGACTTAAAAGGGAATTCGCTGCCGAAAAATTCGCATTTTTACCGGATAAGGTATTTGAAAATGCCAGGACGGAAGCCAGGGACCTCATCACACCCGACAGGGAGCTGCAGATACAGGGCTACGACATAGACAGCGACATTATTGCCGCTGCACGCCAGAATGCCAAGCTTGCCGGAGTTGAATCGAAAATCCATTTCCAGGCACGTGATGTTAAGGAGCTTTCAAGCCAGAAGAAATATGGCTTCATTATCACGAATCCGCCATACGGAGAGCGCCTTGAGGACAAAAAAGCCATGCCGGCACTCTATACGGCCATAGGAAAGGCCTTCAGCCAGCTGGATACCTGGTCGTATTACATTATTACCAGCTATGAGGATGCGGAAAAATACATAGGACGCAAGGCGGATAAAAACAGAAAACTCTATAATGGTATGCTGAAAAGCTATTTTTATGAGTTTATGGGTCCGAAGCCTCCGCGCAGGAATTCAGAAATCACTTGAAATTTTCGGGGAATCCAAGTATACTATAGCAAGTGTGCGTTTGGATTTAGTAATGATATGAAACTAATGTGGTGATTTAGATGTATAGGATTTTAACTACTGATGGAGCCGCAAAGCGCGGTGAGCTGCAGACTGTCCACGGAACAATTCAGACACCGGTTTTTATGAATGTAGGTACGGTAGGCGCAATAAAGGGCGCGGTTTCGACGATGGACCTGAAGGAAATAGGCACACAGGTCGAGCTGTCAAACACATACCATCTTCATGTACGTCCCGGTGATGAGGTCGTTAAAAAAATGGGCGGTCTCCATAAATTTATGAACTGGGACAGACCGATACTGACGGATTCGGGCGGCTTTCAGGTTTTCTCGCTGGCAAAGCTCCGCAAAATAAAGGAAGAGGGCGTTTCCTTCAATTCCCATGTGGACGGGCGAAAGATTTTCATGGGACCGGAGGAAAGCATGCAGATTCAGTCGAATCTCGGCTCAACAATAGCCATGGCTTTTGATGAATGTCCCTCAAGTGTCGCCGAAAAGGCGTATATTAAGCAGTCGGTGGAAAGAACCACAAGATGGCTTGAGCGCTGCAAAAGAAAGCTGGCAGAGCTGAACAGTCTTGAGGATACGGTAAATAAACAGCAGCTGCTGTTCGGAATAAATCAGGGCGGAATATACGAGGATATACGTATTGAACACGCCAAGGTCATCCGCGAGCTGGATTTGCCGGGCTATGCGGTCGGTGGGCTTGCCGTCGGTGAGTCGCATGCCGAGATGTACCGCGTGCTGGAGGCAGTGGTTCCGTATCTGCCTCAGGAAAAGCCGGTTTATCTGATGGGCGTCGGTACCCCCGCAAATATTCTGGAGGCTGTAGAGCGCGGTGTTGATTTCTTTGACTGTGTATATCCTTCAAGAAACGGACGGCACGGACATGCCTACACGAAGCATGGCAAGATAAATCTTCTCAATGCAAGGTTTGAGACGGACGACAGACCTATCGAAGAGGGCTGTGGCTGTCCCGCCTGCAAAAACTATTCAAGGGCCTACATCAGGCATCTTTTAAAGGCAAATGAAATGCTTGGAATGCGTCTGATGGTTACCCACAATCTCTGCTTCTATAACAATCTGATGGCTGAAATCAGACAGGCTATAGAGGAGCATCGTTATTCGGAATTCAAGCGTCAGAAGCTGGCAGGTTTTGAAGAGGAAGGCGATTGACAACAGCCTTAGGGCTGTGTCAACCTCTGCAATACAGTATTGACGTTGATTATAAAAAAGAAAAGGAGAAACAGTATGATATTTACAATTTTAGACAGTGCAGCAGCTACAACAGCAGCAACAGCTGATACAACTCAGACAGGCGGAGGACTTGGCGGTCTTCTTCTTCCCATTATTTATATAGTGGTAATCGGTTTAGCATTCTATTTTCTGGCAATCAGACCTCAGAAGAAGCAGCAGAAGCAGATGGATGCAATGATTTCCGCACTTGAGGTTGGAGACAGCGTTCTTACGACAAGCGGTTTTTACGGCGTTGTAATCGATGTAATGGACGAGGTTGTTATCGTAGAATTCGGTTCAAACAAGAACTGCCGTATCCCTATGAAGAAGACAGCAATCACAGAGGTTGAAAAGCCTGCAGGTGCTCAGGCAGAATAATTTCTGCAGAAGCGTCTGAACAATAAAATAACCGGGACAATTCCCGGATAATAAAAAAACACTCTCACGCGAGAGTGTTTTTTATTTGTTGGAAATCCGAATTATTCAGCCTTTGTATTTTTTTCAACAGTCACAGGCTTTTCAGTGGGGGAAGGTTCGGATACTTCTTCAGCCTCTTCTTTCTCACTGATTTCTGTGTTGTCATCTGCGGTATCCTCGCCATCAGGATCGGTCTCATCCTCTTCACCATAGTCGGGAACTATACCCTTAAGTGTTTCGGTTTCGAGATATGTTTCGTAATCCTCATCGCTCAGAACGTAAACAGAACATTCAGCTGACTGACCATTTTCAAGAAAAGCGAATATTACAGCTTCTCCAATTTCCTTCGCTTTAACCCTGCCTATTGAGGAAACGGAGGCAACGGATTTTTCTGAAGAATAGAAAACGGGCTTTTCAACCGTATTGAGCGGTGAAACGAGGGTCTTCAGGGTTTTCTTCATGCCGGCCTTCAATACCAGTTCGGTCTTGGTAAGCTTGATACTTATTGCTGCAGGTCCTATAAGAACATCGCACTGCAGAGTGGCTGTAGCAGTTCCGCCTTCTATAACGGTTACGTTTACAACACATTCACCGTTTGAGATTCCTGTGATGTAGCCCCGCTTGTCAACGAAAGCTATTTCGGGATTTGTGGAACGATAGGTAACGCGTGCACCTGAAGGAACGTTGTATGTTCTGAGTCTAAAGGTACCATCCTTGGCAATTGCAACACTTTCCACGTTCAACCGCATATCCGAAGCAGCATATACTTCAACGCCTCTGCTGAGCATGGTCATACACAAACCTAAAAAGAGCAATAAGCCCGAAAATTTAAGAAAAGCTTTTAATTTTTCTTTCATGGCGATATCCTCCTTGTGTATTCCATGCGTCACATCCTGTCGCAAGATTAACATACGATTGTGGCAAAAAAACGGCAGAAGTGTTACAAAATTGTGTCATTTTCGAAGGTCGTTGTGGACGGATTTATATAAATACACAAAATATAGTATCGGGAGCAAAAATCCCTTGTATATTCTCATAAAATCATATATTCTATTGTATATACGGAGAAAACGCTTTTTTCTATTCCAGAAGGAAAGGATGAGTTTTTGTTATGCAATATATACTTGTGGCAGATGACAATCCGGACATTACGGATGTTTTGGAAAACTACGTAAAGAAAGAGGGCTATGAGCCCCTGGTAGCCGGTGACGGCGAGGAGGCCCTTAAAAAATTTGAGGAATATAAGCCGGTTCTTGTACTTTTGGACGTAATGATGCCTAAAATGGACGGGTATGAGGTCTGCAGACGTATCAGAAGTAAATCGGATGTTCCCGTAATACTTGTTACCGCCAGAGGTGAGGATTTTGAGAGGATAATGGGCCTTGATATAGGCGCGGATGATTATATCGTAAAGCCCTTCAGCCCGAGCGAGGTAATGGCCAGGGTACGTGCAATCCTAAGGCGTATGAACCGAAGCGAACACGAGGAAGGCGAGCGTACAAGGCTGACAGTAGGAAATCTGACGGTTGATATTAAGGAGTACGCCCTTTATCTTGATGATGAGCAGATAAATATGACCAAGAAAGAGCTTGAAACGGTCTGGACGCTTATGAGCAATCCGGAGAAGCTGTTTACAAGGGACAATCTTCTGAACAGCATCTGGGGCTATGACTATTATGGTGAGACAAGAACGGTGGATACACATATAAAACGTATCCGCGGAAAGCTTGATGCCCACGAACATCCCGACTGGGATATAAAAACGGTCTGGGGTGCAGGATATAAATTTGTTGTAAACAAGCAGTAAGCCGGGAAATATAATGAGCGAAGAAACGAAAAAAAAGCGGAAAAGCATTTTCATGAGAGTATTCAGCTACTATGTAGTTGTAGTACTCTTATTTGCGTTGGTTTTGGGCTTCATTTTCATTACACTTTTCAATAATTCGAATAAGGAACATAAGGGCGCACAGCTGGAGGCATTGGCAGGCAAGGCCTCCGAACGGATAAGGAGATATTTCCTTGACAGCGATTTTGACGATGCCAGGAGCTATCTGGAGATATTCAATGAGCAGGAGGAAATGGAGATCTGGACCATTTCCAATCCTAACGCCAGGAAACCGCTTGACAGCAATATGGAGAGCGTTGATATAGATATACTGAATCTCTCTGATGAGTATATGCTGCTGACAGAGTCGGCATATATGGGGAAGACCTCGATCGAGACCTTTTACAGCGAAATCCATGATGCGACCGAAATGGCGATAAGCGTGCCGATTTACGGGCGCGGTAATGAGGTGTGCGGAGCGCTGGTCATCAGTATGTCGATGGAGGAAATGGATGAGAATACAAGAACCGGTATCAAGCTGATTGTTGTCAGCACGGTGCTGGCCATGCTTTTATCGATGTTCCTGTCGCTTCTTTTTACCGGACAGATTACAAGGCCGTTATCAAGGATGAGAAAGGTGACAACGGCTCTGAGCGAGGGAGACTATTCGGCAAAGACTGAAATCATTAGGGGCGATGAAATCGGCGAAATGGCTGAAAGTATTGACAAGCTTGCCGAAAAGCTCTGTGAAAATGAGGAAGAACGTAAAAATATGGAGCAGATGCGTCTCGATTTCTTTGCAAACGTTTCGCATGAGATGAGGACGCCCATTGCGGTTGTAAGGGCATATACGGAAAGCCTTGTTGACGGAGTTGTGACGGACGAGGAAAAGGTCGGACAGTATTATCAGCGTATTCTTGCGGAATGTAAGAGCATGGAGCGTCTGGTAGGCGATCTGCTGACACTTTCAAAGATGCAGAACCCTAATTTTAAGATTGAGACGGAGCCTGTAAATGTTGTACATATTTTTGATGAAATTGTACGTTCTGCACTTGCAATCAGTACCGAAAAGGGCATTCAGATAGTTCTGCACCGTGAAAACGATGTATATATGATACTTGGCGATTACGACCGGTTGAGGCAGATGTTCATCGTCATTCTGGACAATGCCATCAAGTTTTCCGAAAACGGTTCAACGATTTATCTTACGTTAAGCTCCGAAAGACGTAAAATCATCTGCAGTATCCGTGATGAAGGTCCCGGAATAAGCGAGGAGGAGCTTCCGATGATTTTTGATAAATTCTATAAATCCAAGCTTCGCCAGAATGCAAAGGGAACGGGGCTCGGACTTCCGATTGCAAAATATATCTGCCTGAAGCACGGCGGGACAATTGATGTAAAGAGCAAATCGGGTGAGGGTACAGAGTTTATTTTCACGTTTGATGAGGTTTTTGAAGAGGACCTGTAGCAGGACATTATAAACTAAAAGGATTTGAAACAGAAAGGCTGAGAAATTAACATGATTGTAGCAGATAAATGGACGGAATATGAGGTTTTGGACTGCTCGGAGGGAGAAAAGCTGGAGCGTTGGGGAAAATATAAGCTGCTTCGCCCGGACCCCCAGGTAATCTGGAACACGCCGAAGGACGATGCCCTGTGGGGACGTCTGAACGCACACTACCACAGAAGCTCAAAGGGAGGCGGAGAATGGGAGTTTTTTGATCTGCCGGAGCAGTGGGATATTTCATACCGTGATTTGAAATTCAACCTTAAACCCTTCAGCTTTAAGCATACCGGACTTTTCCCGGAGCAGGCTGCAAACTGGGACTGGATGCGTGATAGGCTGAATGCGGCAATGGAGGCTGAGCCTGACAGAAAATTTAAGGTACTGAACCTGTTTGCATATACAGGCGGTGCAACAGCAGCCTGCGCAAAGGCGGGAGCCGCAGAGGCGGAAAAACGCGCAAAAGCAGCAGGAAGATGTGTTGATTTAAAATCGGAGGAGCTTGGAAGCCGGATAAGCGTAACACATGTGGACGCATCAAAGGGAATGGTAGGCTGGGCCAAGGAGAATGCGGCTCTTTCAGGATTGGCGGAGGCTCCTGTCAGATATATTGTTGATGACTGCAAAAAATTTGTAGAACGCGAAATAAGACGCGAGAGCTTCTACGATGCCATTATCATGGACCCGCCGTCCTACGGCAGGGGACCGAAGGGCGAGATATGGAAGCTTGAGGAAAGCCTTTATCCCTTTGTGGAGCTGTGTACACAGGCATTATCAAAGCGTCCGGTGTTTATGCTTATAAATTCCTATACAACCGGACTACAGCCTGCGGTATTATCATATATGCTGAATACCCTGGTGGCAAAAAAGTTCGGTGGCAGTGTGACTGCAGACGAAATCGGGCTTCCCGTAACGGCGAACGGTCTGGTACTGCCGTGCGGAGCAAGCGGAAGATTCTTTACATAAACAAAAAGGGCGAATCGGGAAACAGCCTGCCGGCTGATATCCGATCCGTCCTTTATTTTTATGCTTTACCGTTTTTTGATAAATAGCCTGCAAAGGAAAATGAGAAGGCAGGTTCCGGCAACACCGATGATTATCTGCCATATAAATCCGTTGCCTCCGATGTGGAGAATCTTTGCACAGATAGAACCGAGCGCTCCTCCGATAATACCGAAAATAATATTCCAAAGGAGACTACCTTTTGTTTTCATGATTTTTCCGGCGAGCCATCCTACAAAACCGCCGATGATTATTGAACCGATAATTCCAAACATAGTATTCATTCCTTCCTGTTCATAATATTCTTAAAGACGCTGTAAATGCGGCTTCAGTGTGCAGCTCTGTAGTAGCTGCTTATTACAGTATAAATGTCTGCAGTCTAAAAATCAAGGCTTTCGTACGCGAAATAGAGGCTGTTAATTCCGAATGCCAGGTACATTATCCGTGGCTGCATCCTGTCTGAAGCGCAGGGTTTCCCTGTCATAGGACTCGTAAAGCCCGTAGGGACCGCCCTCTGATAAAGCCATCAGCTCCGCTACCGGGACAGTCCGGTCCGCAAAGTATATCAGCCCGTTAGTTTCATTCAGGTGGGTTACGGCCAGCGACTGGTGCAGGACATTACCGCCGGTCATTTCAGAATAAAGCTTTTTTTCAGGTATGAGAGGTTCAAAAAAAGCCCCGGGATTTTCATGCTTTGCATAGCGGATGCTTCCCTGCCATTCGTTGGGGATGTTTGTCAGATCTGCGGCTACGCCGGGAAGCTCATGAATGCTGCACTCGCAGGGCAGCATCCCGGCTCCGTGCCGTGTGACATAGGGCCGTGTGACATAGACTGCTTCATCAAGTGCAAGCCCGCGCTTTAAAAGAAAGCGCGTCGGCTCCGCAATGCCTGTTTTTGAGGCAGTGACATGCGGTGAGAAGCGGGAATTGCCTTCATCGAGGAGAAGTCCCTGGCCGGTTTCAAAAACAATCGTATCATAGCCCTCGAGAAGGGGTCTGTCAGCATTGATGATTTTAACATATCTGAGGTTTTCCCAGATTATCCGCACAAAATTCCCGAGCAGGCTGTCATCCTTAAGCATATCGGTATACTGATTCTGCGCATCCGGACAGATTTTACCGAGCCGTTCAAGAGAGTAATGCCGGCGTATGAACAGAAGCTTTTTCAAAAGCTCCTCCTCACTGCTTTCTGCTATTTCACGCATTGTCAGCTGCAGCGAGGCTTCGCCCCTCAGAACACATTCATATATACCCATTCCGCAGCTTCCGTGCCTGCTTTGACCGCGTTCTGTTTCAAGAGCCATATTTATAAGCACATCGTCTATTGTGGTGATGGCGGTATCGGCCTCGGAGTAAATTTCCGGAACAAAGCCGAAGGTATGGCGGAAATCTTCGATTTCCTTCCCGAGCTGGTAAAGGTCCGGATGGTAGCCGGCCGCAAAGAGGGTGGCAGCTCCGTATTCCGAGCCGGAGCCGGTCTGATGGTGCACGAAGCGTTTCCCCTCAGACATATTTTCTACCGTATGCCCGGCCTGGGCACCGCCGTTGTGCTTGATAATAAGAGGCTTCTGACAAGAAAAACAGAGGCTCGCCGTAACGAGCCCCTTGCCTTCATCTCCGAAATTTTTACCTATAACGGCAACGCTTCTCATAGGCTGATGGCCTGACCGTTGCCTGCTATACTCAGCTGATCGATTGCTGCGCGGACGACGGGTATGTTGATTGCATCCCACTGGGCAAGGATCTTTTCCTTATCTTCACCCTTCTGAAGCTGGATGGTACTGATGATGATTTCAGGAATCTGCTTGATTTCTGACTCTGAAATGCAGATTTTGTGACCGGGAAGAATAGCTGCATTATTATCATTTGTTCTATTCCCGACCATGATGTGGAAAACATTGAATTTTTCCGAAACCTCGGCAAGAATGCTTTCGCGCGTTGCATTCGGAATTTTATCACCGATAACGCGTTCGATTGTTCTGGACACTTCATCATTCCTGATTTCAGCCTCATCACCTATAGTGAAAACATAGCCTTTTTGGCCACGCTTTTTAATTGCATCGATATTTGTATGGCGCGCAAGGAATTCCCAAAGAAGGGTAGGTGTAACATCGCCGCTTCCGCCATTTTCAAAATAAATCTCAAGCAGCTGTTCTGCAATCCTGATATCTGATTCAAATTGTGAAACCTGCAGGGGAGAATCGTCCTGATAGTCGCCATAGGCCGCACACATAAGGGCAGGATCCTCGACAGAGCCTGTGGAGTAGAGCTTCATAATGAGGTCGTTCAGTGCGCCTGTAGCTATTTCAACTGCGAGGTAGCCCATTGAACCGGTCACATCAAGTCCGACTACAATAGGAGTGGTGTTCGGATGGTCTGTCGAATCAAAGCATTCTCTTGTACCGATGAATAACGGATCGAATTTAGGGTTGCAGGAGGTGTTTTTAAAAACCTCTTCAACGTTCTGTCCGCCGGAAAGCTTTCTGCTGTTCTTTAATTTTGCCCAATCTGCTGCTGAATAACTGCCGTATCCCATATTAATACCTGTCCTTTCAATATATTATGATTAGGGCGTCAGTACTTTTGACGCTTGTATCATATTATAAGTTTTAATAATTTATTTGTTCTGCATCTGAACGAATTTGTGCCCGCCGAACCCCTTTTCGATTACGGTATCCCACCTTGCAAAATCGTCGAAGGCGGTTGCTTCGGGTCTGGAGTTTAAAAAGTCGTACATTTCACGCGGCTCGCGTGTGTTTACTGCAAGTGAAATTGCCGTTTTGCGTAAATCCTCAAGGTCGGTGTTTCCGCGCTTTTCCGTTACCCTGCGCCAGTCACCGAAAATAGCACCTTCATGTGTGATGGGGTTGATAAAAACCGATGTTGCACTGATATCGCCATACCGGATTTCCGAATATTCAAAGGCGCAGCAGAGGTTCTCCATCCGCGAGATGACCCAGGCGAGATGCTCGGAAGGCCATGGTGAGAAAAGCTCTGCCGGATAAAAGCCCGGACGTCTGGTGAAGACCAGTGCCTTTCCGCTGCCCTGCAGTGCAAGTTCCATTTTCAGCCGTGGAAAGCAGCGCTGAAGCTTGACATCCGCACCGGGGAAGGAAAGCCTGCGGAGCCCTGCCATAAAGGCGGCAGCCTCCGAGTCCTTTTCAAATATATATACAACGGATTCCTTTGCTATATAGCAGCTGCAGCCGGGATAGCTGTAGCAGAACATATAGTCAATGCTAAGCGGCTGGCCGTTTGCCATGGTATAGGATGCTTGGCCGGCAGCCTCCCAGAGGGAGTCCCCGCTATAGTCAAACTCCTTCGCGTCCTCCGTTGCCTTTACATAGGCGAGGAGCTTTTTCCTGAAAATTTCATTGCCGGCAAAATCCGAATCCGACATGAAGCTTTTAGAACCGCAAAAGGGGCAGGAAAAGCTGCCTGAATCGCCGATATTCAGTTGTCCTCCGCAGTTTGTGCATTTATATTGAAGCATATATTAATCCTCATGCCGCGAGTTTTACGAGTGGCTAATGGATACAATTTGAGGAGCTCGCGACTCAAATTGGTGTGTGAAAAATTTGCGTATATGATTTTTCACACTAATCCTCATGCCGGGAACGTAGCGATTAGCTGATAGTAATATTATTACATATTATACACGAAATGAGGGGGTTTAACAAGTCACGAATAATGAGAAAATTTTGTCTGCTCAACGGAGTACGGTTATTTTTCGTTTTAACATGGCTTATTTTTGGAGAAGGGAAATAAGGGGGATTTCCTGACCGGATGCAGTAATATTTTGGCAAGGTTCATCGTCTCTATTTACAGTTGCCATTTTGCGTGCTATTATGTAATTTGGATTTTTATAGAATAAATGTATTTGGGGAATAAAAATCCGTTCGGATACGAAAGGAATGGCGATATAATTGAAAAAAACATATGAAATAAATATGTGTCAGGGACCGATACTGTCAGGGATGCTGAAATTTGCAATTCCCCTGATGCTTTCAAGCATACTGCAGCTTCTGTTCAATGCTGCGGATGTAGCGGTAGTCGGAAAATTTGCAGGCGAGGTTTCCTTAGGAGCAGTAGGCTGTACCGGCTCACTTATCAACCTGATTACAAATCTTTTTATAGGTCTCTCAGTCGGTGCAAATGTAATGGCAGCGAGACATTACGGCGGAAGACAGGCGGAGGAGCTTGACAACAGTGTCCATACCTCAATGCTGGTTGCAATAATAGCAGGCATTGTGCTGACCATTATCGGTGTCCTCTTCACGGAGCCCATCCTACGGCTGATGGATACGCCTGAAACCCAGCTTCCGCTGGCAGCACTTTATCTCAGGATATATTTCTGCGGAATGATTGCCAGCATGATTTACAACTTCGGCAGTGCGATCCTTCGCGCTTTAGGTGATACAAAACGTCCTATGTACTACCTTTCGGCAGCAGGCGTAATCAATGTCGGCCTGAATCTTCTGTTTGTAATTGTATTTAAAATGGATGTAGCCGGTGTTGCGCTTGCCACAGTCATCTCACAGTGCATTTCAGCGTTCCTGGTTGTCCGCTGCATGTGCAGGGAGCAGACAATAGCCCTCAACCTGAAAAGGCTCAGGATTGATAAAAAGGAGCTGAAGGGAATAGTACAGATCGGTATCCCGGCCGGGCTTCAGGGCTGCATATTTGCCCTTTCGAATGTTGTAATCCAGTCGTCGATTAACGGCTTTGGCGAGACAACAGTATCAGGAAGTGCCGCATGTTCAAATCTCGAGGGCTTCGTTTATGTCTCGATGAATGCCTTCCATCACGCCACACTGACGTTTATGAGCCAGAATTACGGCGCCGGCAGATTTGACAGAATGAAAAAGATAATGATATGCGGACTTGTATGTGTCTGCATCACCGGACTGGTTCTTGGAAATCTGGAAATCCTCTGCGGTCCTGTACTTTTCAGAGTATATACAAACAGCGAGGCGGTTATCGCCGAGGGCATGAAGCGTATGGTCATTATCGATGTCCTATACTGCCTCTGCGGAATGATGGATGTAATGGTCGGCGTGCTGAGAGGAATCGGCTATTCGATTATGCCCATGATAGTATCGCTCTGCGGGGCCTGTGGAATCCGTCTGATATGGATAGCAACCGTATTTAAGATTCCGGAGTACCACAATATCGAAACGGTATATATTTCCTATCCGATTTCCTGGTTTATCACCTTTGGTGCACATTTGCTCTGTTACTTTATAGTTCGCCGGAAGGTATTCGGTAAAAAGAAGGTTCTTATTGCGACGTGATAGAAAAATTTGGAGGTTTGACTTGAATAAACTGGTAGTTATTGCCGGGACGAATGCTTCCGGGAAAAGCGGTCTTGGAATAGAGCTTGCATTGAAATACGGTGCAGAAATAGTTTCGGCGGATTCAAGACAGGTATTTAAGGGGCTTGACCTTGGAAGCGGAAAGGTCACGGCCGGGGAAATGAAGGGCATTCCGCATCATCTTCTGGATGTGGCGGAGCCGAACGATTTCTTCTCGGTGATGGATTTCCAGCGTCTGGCATATAATGCTATTGATGATATTATTTCCCGTGGGAAAACGCCCTTTCTGGTCGGGGGAACCGGACTGTACATAAATGCTGTTGCCGACGGCTACAATCTGTCTGTTGCAGAGCCTACGCCGGAGCTTCGGAGCAGTATTGAAGCAAAGAGGCTTGAGGAGCTGATAGAAATTGTGCGTGCAGCAGAACCTGAAGCCCTTTTGCGGATGGACCTTCAGAATAAGCGTCGCCTGGAGCGTGCAGCAGAAAAAATAGCATTGGGTGTTCCCTTAAATCAGCAGAATGAGAAAAGATATGAAACACTGATCCTTGGTGTCACATGGGAGCGCCAAAAGCTGTATAAGCGGATTGAGGAGCGCCTTGACAGACGTTTTGAACAGGGAATGATAGAGGAGGTAGAGGGCCTGATCGCAGCAGGTGCGACGGACGACTTCCTGTATCGGCTCGGACTTGAATACCGGTATATTTTACTTTATCTGCGCGGCAAATATTCCTCCTTTGAGGAATTCCGTGAAAAGCTTTTTATGGAAATCAGGCACCTTGCAAAGGAGCAGATGACCTGGTTCAGGAAGAGAAACGATATCTGCTGGCTCGACATGGAGCATGAACCTCTGAATAGGGCAGCAGAGCTGATAGATGCGTTTTTGGAACAGAAATGATGGCTGAAAGACCGTAGCCTATTATAAAAAATCTCATAAGGATTTCAGGGGGAAAACAGGATGAAGGTTCTGATTCTGACAGGAATGAGCGGTGCCGGAAAATCAAAAACACTGAAGCTTTTGGAGGATAACGGGTTTTATTGTCTGGATAATCTTCCCATTAAGCTTCTGTCGGATTTTATAAATATGTTTCTTCAGCAGGAGGATACGCCACAGAAGCTGGCAGTTACGGCAGATGTGCGTAACCATAATATTTCAGGGGAGCTGACGAAGGAAATAGACATGCTGAAGCGCATAGTTGATGTTAAGGTTCTTTTCCTTGACAGTGAGGACGGGATGATTCTGAAGCGTTACAAGGAAACACGCCGTCTGCACCCGCTGATGATGAACGATGACAAGCTGGACCTGCAGAATGCCATTATTATGGAGAGACATCTGCTCGAGAGCGTGAGGGCATTATCGGACTATATCATAGATACCTCGTATCTTGCCTCCTCCGAGCTTCGGGAAAAGCTGCTGGACATTATCCAGAACGATTCACCGGGAAAGATGAATCTGAACTTTGTGGCCTTCGGCTATAAGTATGGAATTCCCTCAGATGCGGACCTCGTTTTTGATGTGCGGTGTCTGCCGAATCCCTTTTATATTCAGGAGTTGAAGACGCTGACAGGCGCAGACAGGGAGGTTCAGGACTTTGTAATGAGCCATGAGTCGTCGAGGGCGCTTTTCCAAAAGATTATTGATTATCTGGAATGTGCGCTGCCTATGTACGAAAAGGAGGGCAAGGCCCAGCTGGTATGCGGACTCGGATGTACCGGCGGACAGCACAGGTCACTTACCTTTGCACTTTTGCTGGCAGATTATTTTTCGGCAAAGGGATATCACGCAAAGGGTGATTCAAGGGACAAAAATAAAAATTTAATCGAGATTAAACAAAGAGATAAACAGTAGTGTGAAACTGCATGAAGGGAGATAACGTGGAGCTTCAAAAATATATAAGGCTCTGTCTGGAACTGCTGGCTGTACTGATACTTGCGGTTGTATTTAAAGCAGGATTTGATAATGGGGAAAGCTATGCTTCCGCTGCGGATTTGGATGGCATGACAAAGCCGGCGGAATATTTCGATTTCGGACAGAGTATTTTAAAGAACAGCAGAAATCTTCTGACTCTGGCCAGGATACGTAAAAACCTTGAGCAGATGCAGGAAAAGCTGACTGTGGCAGAACTGGACAGCCTGGTACGTGAGGGTACGGATTCATATGTTCTCGACGAGCATCCGGAGCTTAAGGAGGGACTGGAGGAGCTGGAGAATCCGGAGAAGGACGAGGAACAGCAGGCTTTGGAAGAGGATGGCGCAGATGCCGGTGCAGCGGTTTTGGCAGTTTATGCTGAAGGGATAGCGGCCGAAATTAAAAGCAACCCCGCTTATTATGATTATAAGGTATACAGAAGCGCGATAAGTGAAGCGGAAGAAATTTACGGGAAAAACGGTATTCCGGATACGGCACGGATTCCTCTTGAAAATGATGATGAACGCTACAAATATATAACAGGACTTGAGGAACAGACCTATACCATAAACAATATGCCCGCTGGCTATAGAACTGATGCCGAGGCGAAGCAGCAGATGGTAACCTTTTCGGTTCCCATCTGGCAGATGGGTACAGACGGAAAGCGTATACCGTCAACACACAGGCTTACGGTAAACAGCCGCCTTGCAGAATCGGTAAAATGTATATTTACGGAGATTTATGACCTTGAAATACAGTTCCCCATAAACTATCTTTCAGGCTATTCCTACAGGAAGGTCGGCGGCTCAGGACTTGAGGATTCACGGCTTATGTCTGCACATTCCTTTGGAGTTGCGATAGATATTAATAACGGTGATTATGACAACGATTATTTCCTTGGCGCAGGAAACGACCTGAGAAATAAGGACAATCCGTTCTGTATTCCGGATTCGGTAATTGCCATTTTTGAAAAGTACGGATGGTTCTGGGGCGGAAATTTCAGCATATGCTCCGACACCATGCATTTCCAGTATTTCGGACTGGACTTCCTGCAGTATACATCCGAGGAGCCGTTCCCGATCCTGTCCTACAGGCGGAAGGGAATGGATTCTGTACATATCAGGAACCTCATCCAGCGTCTGCAAAGGCTTGGATATCTTGAAAAATCCGGCAGTAAATTTACCCTTGAAGTAGAAAATGCGGTAAAGAAGTTCCAGACTGACAACCAACTGAAGCCGGATGGAATCGTGGACTATGAAACCTGGGTTCCGCTGATAAATGCAACTCACGACATGCAGTATACCTTTTAGGATTTATTATAAATTTAACGGCATGAGGATTAGTGTGAAAAATCATATACGCCAATTTTTCACACGGCAATTTGAGTCGCGAGCTCCTCAAATTGTATCCATTAGCCACTCGAAAAACTCGCGGCATGAGGATTAGTATGTTTGATAATTTGGTTTCTGTGGCAACGCAGGTTTTGATATTGTTTATTCTGATAGCCTTCGGTTTTATTCTTACGAAGGCAAGGATACTGACCAGGGAGCGTGTTTCGGGACTGATTGATATTGTGGTTTACCTGGTGACACCATCCAATCTTATAGTTTCCTTCCAGCGCGATTTCAAGAGCGAGCTTCTTTACCAGCTGGGCATGTCCTTTATGCTCGCAATTCTTATTTTCGGTCTGAACTGCGTGCTTGCCCGCCTGTGTATCAGGGAGAAGGATGAGAACAAAAACTGTGTGCTTCAGTTTGCCTCGGCCTTTCCGAATGCGGGCTATATGGCACTTCCGCTGCAGCGTGCCGTGCTGGGTGATATAGGTGTTTTTTACGGTGCGGCGTATGTAGCCATTTTCCACACATATATCTGGACCTACGGTGTAAAGATATTAAGTCCGAAAAAGGAAAAAATCCAAATAAGGAAAATTCTTTTAAATCCGCCCATTATCGGAATTGTTATCGGACTTGTACTGTTCCTTACGCAAACAAGACTTCCGGAGCTGATATACTCCCCGCTCAATTCACTGTCACAGATGAATACACCGATACCTATGCTGATTATCGGATACTACCTCGCAAACACGGACCTGAAGGCAACCTTCACGAATGCCTGGGTTTATATCGGCGCGGCATTGAGGCTTCTCGTCTCACCTTTGCTTGCGATAGGCTTCTGCCTTTTATTCGGCGTGGAGAGCAATGTTGCCGTATCCTGTACGATAGCCTGCTCAGCGCCTGCGGCAGCCATGAGCGGAATGCTTGCAATGAAATACGGACGTGACACATCCGTAAGTGTTGGCATGATTTCTCTTTCTACAATTCTTTGCGTTGTCACCATGCCTGTTCTGGTGGCACTGGCGCAATTTCTCGTGTAATGCATTAAGGGGTTGAAGATAAGGGGGTTGTTGACCCTTATTTACATTACTCTATTATTTTCAGTGCGTCGCGCATCGGAATCCTGCGTATGTGCCTGATGTGAAGCGTGTTTACGGCGAAGTATGCGGCTATACAGATCACGGCAATTAACGCAATGACCCATACAGGTACGTAAAAGCTGATATAGCCCTCGACGAGGACCGTAATCAGTACCATGAGGTATTTCATCAGCAGCATGTCGGCAGGTATTGCAATCAGCAGGGATATTATTACGGTGATGGTAGTTGAAGCTATAAATATCCTGTTGATTTCTCGTGTGCTGTACCCGAATACCTTAAGATACGAGATTGACAGTGCATTTTTTTCGATGACTGTCTTTGTCAGAATGAACATAAGTATCATATATATGGCAACTGAGAAGATATTTATTAGCTTTATGACGTAATCAAAGGATTTCATCATCTGCTGTGCCGCACCGCACAGATCCTTTTTTGTGATGTATTTTGCAATGCAGGCCTCGGGAATATTCAGAGGTTCGTTTGAAAAATACGTATTAAATGTATCATCAGGGTTTCCCAAAAGCTTATTAAGCAGGTTCATGTTCATGAATACGGCCATCTGTCCGGAATAATCCTGCACTCCGACAATCTTAATGATATATGTATCCATGCTGTAGGGATGCGTTAAGGTGATGCTGTCGCCGGCATCAAGCCCCAGCTTGTTCGCGACATCCGAGGTAATGATACCTTCGTTTTCTTTTTCAGGAAGCTCAATAAAGTCAAACATCCGGCTGTTTTCTGAAATCCCGAGCATGGTAATTGATATATCTTTGTCTGCAGCAGCATAAAAGGTGTTGAGCGTGTACAGCTCTGCTTTTTCCTGTGCAGCTGTGCCATTTTCTGACTCGGCTTCTGCTTCATACGGAGTTTTTAGGATATACTGATATTCGTAGGGAGTGGAGTCTGCTATGGAATCAACATAATTGTCAAACATCGGACCTATTCCGATTCCGAAAAGAAGCAGCAGCGTGGAAAGCAGGATTCCGAAAAAAAGGATAATGTAGCTGCTTTTGTTCTGGAGAATGACACGCAGCCTGAAACGGTGAAGGAAGGATCCCTTTGTCAGCCTGGTGGCATAGCGTCTTTTACCTTTTTTAAGGTTCCTTCTGAGGAAGCGCAGGGGAGACAGTGACAGCTTGCGCCGGAGCATTATTATGTTGATCAGAGGCATTAAAATCACAGGAACAACAGTAGTTTTAATAAAGGTACTTATATTGAAGACGGTGGTTATCCGTGGTACGCTGTAGGTGGTGTAATACATGTCATAAATAGGCTCGAGCATTATCGTGTATCCAAGAATATTTCCTACAACAGAGGCTGTCAGGGCGATGATGATAACGGGTGTGAGGTAGTGTAGGGTTATCTCTTTTTTTGTGTAGCCGAGGGCACGAAGCGTACCGATAATGGGGGCTTCGGAGTCTATAGTGTTGTTTGTAAGTACAGCAAAAACAAAAGCTATGACTGCAATGAGGATGTAAACGAGAAGCTCCATCATGGGACCGTCCTTGCCGATGTCCAGCTTCAGGAAGCTGATGCTCTGATTTGCCGAGGCTGTGAGGAATTCAGTGGGAACCACGCCTAAGCCGATGAGTCCGTTGACTATTGTTTCCGCATTCCTCTGCTGTGCGGCTTCATCGAAGGTACGGTCGGCGAAACGATAGGAATACCGGTAGGTTATGCAATCCCGGTCGAATCTTAGAAAGCCCCCATGGGATACTACAGACACACCGAAATCGAAGGTGTTCATGACGAGATCGCTGTTGCTGGCGAAAAGCGAATTGTAATCGGGCAGGGCAACCAGACCGCATATTGTGAAGCTCTGACCTGAAAGAATAAGTGAATCGCCTGTTTTCAGACCATGCTCTGTGGCGCATATTCTGTCAAGTGCGATTTCATTTTCTGTTTCGGGAAGCCTGCCCTCAAAAATACATGGAATGTCAAGAACGGTTCTTTCATCAAAAACGAGGAGCTTGGCAGTTTGGTCGAAATCGTTTACCCGGTAATAAAAATTGGGGGACAGTGTGAGAGCTTTAGCATCCTCTGAATTGTTTTCAGATGATGAAGCCATATCCCTCACTGAAGCAGGAGAGCCTGATTCTGCTGAGAAATCAAGCAATTCCAGCCTGTGGAGCATATCATCGTTTAATTTATCAGGAGTTTCAAAAAAACCGTCCTCCAGCATATTTTCGGTTTCGCAGGAGGTTAATGCCAGCTTTGTACTTTCAACGGTGGCAAAGAAGCCGGAGCCTATCATGATGGTCAGAACGAGTATAAGGAACATTCCAAGATATTTCCCGGCATTTTTCCGGAAATCCCTGGGAATACGTTTTAATAAAGGACTTTTCATGCGGGCACCTCCTTCTACCATTCAAGCTCTGCTGCAGGTGTGCGTTCCGTATTTAGGATATCCTTGTAAATGATGCCGTCACGCAGCTTTAATACACGGTGAGCCATGTTTTTTATAGCATCGTTATGCGTTACGATAATGATGGTATTGTGGTATTTTTCATTGACCTTTTCTATGAGCTCGAGGATTTCCTTTGAGGTTCTGTAATCAAGTGCACCTGTGGGTTCATCACAGAGCAGAACGGAAGGATTCTTTATCAGTGCACGTCCGATGGCACAGCGCTGCTGCTGACCGCCTGAAACCTGATTGGGAAATTTGTCCTTTTGGTCATACAGTCCCAAAGTGTGGAGAAGCTCGTTGATATCAAGCGGATTCTTGGAAAGATAGGCACTGACCTCGATATTTTCTTTAATGGTCAGATTTGGGATGAGATTGTAGAATTGAAAAACAAAGCCGAGATTGTTTCTTCTGTAGGCGTCAAGGTCCTTTTCTGTCATGTTTTCGGTACACCGGTCACCGATGTCAATGTAGCCGGAGTCGGCTGTCTCTATACCGCCGATGATATTCAGCAATGTAGATTTTCCGGAGCCGGAGGTTCCGAGCAGGACACATATTTCTCCGGAACGGATTTCACAATTGATTCCCTTAAGTACCTCCTGACGGGCATCGCCAACGCCATACGATTTTTTGATGTTGTTACATTTCAGATTCATGATTTCCTCCTGTGTGGTGTATAAATTGGACTAAAAAAAGGTACTGTTGCATGCGTGCACAGTACCTTTCAAGTCTTCAGACTGATTTAGCCGATTTATAAAAGACATAAGTGCAGACATGCTGTACTTAAGTCTCGACATTTAAGACAAACCAGGAAAAATTCCGGTATGTTGGTTTGCCACACCTGAGTGCTGACTACTCCCTTAAGACAATTTCATTATAAACGGGAACCGTAAGTGAAATATATCTGAAAGACGAAAAAATATCAGCTTTTATTTTGCGGAAAACGCAAATTAAGATGCTTTATTTTGAATATCCGGGGATGTAATATCATAGGCATAAACTGTTCTCCTGTATTTTTGCATTTCGAGGGCACAAGGTGCGGGGAAATGCATATATAAGATAAGCATCAGTACTTATGACCTTCTGATTATAACAGGAAGCTGTGAGAGGATTCCGACAGCAGCATGGTTATTTTTCGTCAGGCTTCCGGGATACATCCCTTCCCATGTCGTCAAACGTCAGGGTTCCCTTTTTTGTTTCATATTCACCGGAGCATGCCAGGGTTCCGTCACTGCGTGCAAATAATGTATTGCCCTTACGGTCTTTTACAAATTCATTGTAGCACAGGGCACGGTCACTGCCGGCAAAGAATATCACATTCTCTGTTTTGCCGTCCACGGTGTATTTCTTCTTTACCCTCAGTTTTTTAGCGATAACACCTGTTTTTCTGGCATAATAGTAGGTTGTTCTTCCGGTCTGTTCATCAGTGTATGCGATGAACCTGTGCCTTACGAGTTTACCGTCTTTACCGACATATTTGGTGTAACCCTTGCTGGTGATGACGAAGCTGTCCTTTATGATATTTCCGTCTGCATCCTTATACTGCTTTTCCGACGTTGTAGCTTTTACGGCATCCTCGGGGCGGCAGGAGACCTTCAGGATCTTCGCTAACAGTGTTTCCGTAAGGAACCTCGTAAGCTCCGACTCATCACCCTTATCGGTGATTATGGTTTCGTCTGTATCCTTCTTCAAGGAATCCGGCAATGTAAAATATCCGGGCGTACCCTCGGAATCTACACGGGCATATTTAATATTTCTATGCTTTTTGCTGTATGTGGTTCCGTTCCCGCCTACGAGCTTTTTACAGCCGGAAAACATGTAACTGCTGTCAACATTTGTGGCTGCAGTAAAATCTGAGGCATAGATGGTGGTCAGGTTCCTGCAGTCATCGAACATACAGCTCATGTCCGTTACTTTTGACGTGTCAAAGCCAGATAAATCCAGGCTCGTTAATTGCTCACAGTAATCGAACATACAGCTCATGTCCGTTACCTTTGACGTGTCAAAGCCAGATAAATCCAGGCTCGTTAAGTTGCTACCCCAGAACATAGAGCGCATGTTTGTAACATTAGACGTATCAAAGCCGGTCACATCCAGGCTCGTTAAGTTATAACAATCAATAAACATCGCGCTCATGTCGGTTACGTTAGACGTATCAAAGCCGGTCACATCCAGGCTCTTTAAGCGCTCGCATTTATTGAACATCCCGCTCATGTTCGTTACCTTAGAGGTATCAAAGCCGGTCACATCCAGGCTCTTTAAAGCTGAGCAGTTCTCGAACATCCCAGACATGTCGGTTACATTAGACGTATCAAAGCCAGTCACATCCAGACTCGTTAAGTGGTAACAATCATAGAACATATCGTTCATGTCCGTTACCTTTGACGTATCCAGTCTTTCAATGTGTGATATTTTTTCCAGATAAAATAAACTGTTGAACCAACATGCTGTTGTTAGTGGCTGTATGAAACCATCAATTTTTACTTTATCTATTTTCTCACATAAATCTTCCCAAGGTATCGGATACAGATGGTCCGGATCATCCTCATATTCTTCTGAAAAATTCATCTCTATTGTGAAGCTGCCTTTTTCATCATACTTATCACCTGTATACTCGGTATTTCCGAGATGCAGGGTTCCGAATAGATAACGACTACCTCCACCATATTCATAATAATAATCTTCTTCTTCTTCGTATATCGTCTTGTAACCTGTCGGCTCGAAAGCCCAGTATATGAGCTGCGTATTTTCCGCTGATTCTTCTGCCTTTCCTGTCGCATTATTTCCATCTGTATCCTTCTTCAAGGAATCCGGCAATGTAAAATATCCGGGCGTACCCTTGGAATCTACACGGGCATATTGAATATTTATATGCCTGTAGCTGTATGCTGTACCGTTCCCGCCTACGAGCTTTTTACAGTTGTCAAACATGCTAAAGTTGTAAAATATGCTACTGTTGTAAACATTTGAGGCTGCAGTAAAATCTGAGGCATAGATGGTGGTCAGATTCCAGCAGTAACTGAACATATTGCTCATGCACGTTACCTGTGACGTGTCAAAGCCAGTCAAATCCAGGCTTGTTAATCCGTCACAGCTATAGAACATAAAGCTCATGTCTGTTACCTGTGACGTATCAAAGCCAGTCACATCCAGGCTCGTTAAGTTATAACAGTTATCGAACATACTGTACATGTCCGTTACCTTTGAAGTATCCAGTCTGTCAAGGTTTTCTATTGTTTTCAGATAATAAAAATCTTTAAACCAGCATGCTGTTGTCAGCGGCTGTATGATACCGTCAATAGTTACTTTTGTTATTTTATTATTTATTTTTGAACGTATCCACGGTGACAAATTTCCTTGATTAAGGAAGTCTACGATAGGGCTTAAGGACTCATCCGGATCGGAGAAGGAGAATTTCTCCCCTATTCCGAAGCTGCCCGTTTCCGTATATTTATCATCTGTATACTCTGTATTTCCGAGATGCAATGTTCCGTTTTGTACATAAACAACATCATCATCATCTTCTTCATCATATATTGTCATGTAACCTGTCGGCTCGAAAGCCCAGTATATGAGACTGTTATCGGTTGCTTCTTCCGTTTTCCCGGTTGCTGCTTCCGTTTTCCCGGTTGCCGCTTCTGTTTTTTCTGCATTCAGCATAAATATGCCAAATGCAAGTGCAAGCACACACACACACACCACACACGTTAAAACATAAAATCCTTTTTTTGCAGTCATTTGAAATTGTCCTCCTTTTTAGCATTTCGAGGGCACAAAGGTGCGGAGAAATGCGTATATCAAGTCGGGGGCAGTACTTTTGACCTCGACATCATAAATAATACATTTAACTATTTTATCATACAATATTACTGTGACAAAATTCCGACAAATTTGCAACATTTTTGTATCATTTTTCCTCCTAATGCAACGAATGTAATGAGTTGCTCATGGAGTAGTTAATTAATGTTTC
>JAZQNG010000037.1:0-88430 GCA_045627205.1 Lachnospiraceae bacterium | reverse complement strand
ACCGCTTGGCCTCCGACTTCTGCATGTGGTGATGATAAGTGTCGTGAGGCAATTATCAGGGCAATCGAGAGCCCGCTTCTTGAAACAAGTATCCAGGGTGCAGAAAATATCATCATCAATTTCTCAGGTGATATTACAATGTACGAGGTTAACGAGGCTTCAGAATATGTTGAAGAGCTTGTCGGCGAGGATGCAAATGTTATTTTCGGTGCCGTATATGATACCTCTGTTCCTGATACCTGTACCATCACAATCATTGCTACCGGACTTGAGGAGACAGCAGATTCAGCATATATTAAGGGACAGGATGCAAAGCCTGCCCCCGCAGCAAGGGGAGGCCTTGGTTTCCTTGACCGTCCTGCAGCAGCCGGTAACGCAGCTCCTTCTTCACTTGTAAATAACAGAACAGCTCAGGCACAGCCGATGCAGTCTGTAAGACCCGGAGTTCAGCCTCAGGCACAGCCGATGCAGCAGGCAAGACCTTCTTATTCGGCACAGCAGCCTCAGCAGGTACAGCCTATCCAATATGTGCAGAAGCCTGCAAGACCTGCAGTACAGCCTCAGTATCAGGCACCTGAATCACAGAATGATGGCGGACAGGTTAATATTCCTGATTTCCTTAAGCGTAGGAAGTAATTTTTCGTTAAACTGTTATGTTTCGTTTTAGGTTATATTCGAAATCATAAATGACATTAGGCCTGATTTGAGAATTCGAATCGGGCTTTATTTAATTAAGATTTCTGCTTTGCCGGTTCAAGCCTGTGACTTTTCCGGTTAAGCCGTTATACCGGAGGATTATCACAATGTATCTTTTTTTACTTGCTCTATGGATTGTTTTTAATGGGCAGTTTACCTTGGAAATTCTTATTTTTGGAATTTTTATATCGGCGGCAGCCTGTCTGTTTGCTGTAAAGTTTCTTGATTACAGCTTTAAAAAGGAATTTCAGCTTCTGAAAAAACTGCCGTATTTTCTGGCTTTTCTTGCAGTTCTTGTATGGGAGATCATTAAGGCAAACCTTTGTACCGTGAAGATGATTTTCAGAGGACAGAAGAAGGTTAAGCCTATTGTATATACCTTTACATCTCCTGTAAGTACACCGCTTGCACAGACCATGCTTGCCAATGCCATTACGCTTACTCCCGGTACTATTACGGTGTCTATGCATGAAAATGAATTCAGGGTTCACTGTCTTGACGGTTCGCTTAGTCAGGGAATTGAGAATTCTGATTTTGTTAAACTTTTAAAGAAAATAGAAGGATGAATTGACTGATATGGAAATTGCTGAATTTTTTGATCTTTTCCTTAAAATTGTTATAGGGATAAGCTCGGTTCTTATATTTGTATGCCTGATAAGGGCGGCAAAGGGACCGACAATTGCGGACAGGCTTGTAGCTGTAAATATGATCGGAACACAGGTTATTATAATTATCTGCGTCCTGACTGTTCTTATGCGTGAGGCATGGCTTGCCGATATTGCATGTGTTTATGCCATGATAAGCTTTTTAGCCGTTGTTGTTCTGACGAAAATCTATATAGGAATTTACAGAAAACGTCAGATAATCGATGAAGAAAACAACAGGAGGCAGGACGGAAATGAGTGACGCAATGATGATAACGGCTATGGTTCTGATCGGAATAGGAATGCTTTTGAGTATTGTTTCGGTTTTGGGAACCTTCAGATTTAAATTTGTTTTAAACAGGATGCATGCCGCTGCAATAGCTGATACAGGAGGACTGTTCCTCTGCATTTTAGGGCTTTGCCTTGTACTCGGACTGAACTTTACGACACTTAAGTTCGTTGCAATCATTATTTTCTTCTGGTTTGCCAGTCCTGTTACAAGCCATCTTATCAGCAATCTTGTTTACCATACGATGGTAAAGGATACCGGGAAAAACGCGGAAATGGTTTCGGAAAAGGATTCTGCGGCTGATTGAAACGGGGTTGCAATATTTTGATTTATAGAGTAAAATTTAAATGATTGTAAATAAATTTAAAAGGAATGGATATTTCTATGAAAAAAGGTGTTAAAATCGGTGTTTTCAGTGTACTTGCACTTGCACTTGTGCTTGTAATAGTATTAATCGTTGTTGATGGTCTCAGCAATAATCATTATGAATTTATAAACAATACGGATAAGGATATTACATATCTGTGTGTTTCCTTTGAGGATGACAGCTATGAACTGTATGATGAAATATATGAGGGTGAACTGAAGAAGGGTGAAACTGTCACCGGAAAGTACAGTACTCTCGATTTCACCACATGCGACAGATTCTGCTGTGCTTATGTTGATTTTGACGGTGAAGAGGAAATCGTAGTCAGTGACGGATATTTTGAGGGCAAATTCAGGGGAAAGATAGTCCTTGAATTTTATCAGGAGGATGGCGAATACAGGATTAAAATGAGGTCCGGAGTCGGTCCTTCAATGGATGATTCCGTTTCCGGCATGGATTCGGATATTTATTTTGACTTTGAAAACAGTGACTGGAATTATGTCGGTGATTTCATTGACTTTGAAGATATAGGTCTGGATGTTTTAGATTTGGATGAGATGGATCTTGAAGATTTGGATTGGGAAGTAGAAGAATGAAAATAATGTTGATTTCACTTGGCTGTGATAAAAACCTTGTGGACAGTGAAAAGCTCCTTGCTCTGTTCAGAAGCAGCGGCTATGAGATAACCGACGAGGAGAATCAGGCGGAGCTGATTGTCATAAATACCTGCTGTTTTATTCACGATGCCAAGCAGGAAAGCATAAATACAATCCTTGAAGCGGCAGAGCTGAAAAAAGAAAATCTGAAATATCTCATTGTAACAGGATGTCTTGCTACACGATACAGCGAAGAAATATACAGTGAAATTCCTGAGGTGGACCTGATTGTGTCTGCATCCGGGGTTGATGAGATTGTGAAGCTGGCAGATAAGCTTTGTTCCGGCCGCCTTGAATCTAAAAAACAGATTTACGATGTCGACCGCAATACCGATTTTCCTACAGAGCGTATTTTTTCAGGGTTTAAGAACTACGCTTATCTTAAAATAGCGGAGGGGTGCGACAAGCACTGCACCTACTGCGTTATTCCTTCGATTAAGGGCAGGTTCAGGTCAAGACCTTTTGAGGAAATAGTTAAGGAAGCTGAAGCCATTGCGGAAAACGGTAAAAATGAGATTTTGATAATTGCACAGGAAACTACCGTTTACGGAAAGGATTTATATGGTAAAAAGCGGCTTTATGAACTGCTTGAAAGAATAAATGAAATTGACGGTATAGACTGGATAAGGGTCCTTTACTGCTATCCCGAGGAAATCGATGATGAGCTTATCATGGCAATGAAAAGTCTTGATAAGGTCTGCAAATATATTGATATGCCGATTCAGCATGCTTCTGATGAGGTACTGAAGCGTATGGGGCGCAGAACGGATTCGGCCCGCATAAGAGAAATTATCGGAAGTCTTAGAGCTGCGATGCCGGACATTTCAATACGTACTTCGCTTATTACGGGTTTCCCCGGTGAGACCGAGGAGGACCATGAAAAGCTGCTGTCGTTTATACGGGAGATGAAGCTGGACAGGGTTGGCGTGTTCACCTATTCAAAGGAGGAAAACACACCTGCCGCCAAAATGAAACCCCAGATAACCAAAAAGGTTAAGGAGCAGCGGCGCAGGGAGCTTATGCTTTTGCAGCAGAGGATTGTTTTTGAGAAAAACAGAAAAATAGTCGGAAGTAAGGAAAGAGTCCTTATTGAGGGTCGGCTTCCCGAGGACGGGGTTTACCTCGGCCGTACCTTCAGGGATGCTCCGGATATTGATGGCTGCTGTTTTGTCAGAAGCAGCCGGGAGCTTATTTCCGGAACGTTTGTATGGGTAAAAGTCATTAAGGCAGAGGGGTACGACCTTCTTGCAGAGGAAATTGAAGAATAATTCATAATTGGTTTAGGAGGGGTAGAATTGAATACACCTAATAAGATAACATTATTCAGAGTAATATTAATCCCGGTTTTTACAGTATTTTTCCTGGGACAGATTCCCGGTTCGGAGGTTGCCGACATCATTTCGCTTATTGTGTTTGCAGTAGCCTCGATGTCGGATTTCCTGGACGGATATCTTGCCAGAAAAAATAATCAGGTAACGGATTTCGGTAAACTGATGGATCCTCTTGCAGATAAGCTTCTGGTATGTATTGCATTAATATGCTTTACAGGGCTCAGGGGCGATCTGGGTGCCCTTAATCCTGACTGGGCCGGTTACAGCTTTCCGGCATGGTGTGCAATCGTTATTATGTCCAGGGAATTTATCATTACAGGTGTAAGACAGATTGCAGCAGACAAGGGTGTCATTATTTCTGCCGGCATTTGGGGAAAATGCAAGACGGTAGTACAGCTCTTTTTATGTCTTGATTATATTATTCTTCCCGAATGTCTCGAGGCCGGAATGGAATGGGTAGGTATTACAGGCCTTGTGCTTATGTATACCGCTACCGCACTGACCATTATTTCGCTTGTTGATTATCTTGTAAGAAACTGGAAGATACTGAAGATTTCGTATAAGTAAAGCATCCTGTGGGATTTTTCCTTTATGTTAAGGTTCTATGGATTTTGAATATTTACCGGCTGCGGAAGGAGGGCGATGTTGTGAATACATACAAAAAACCTATGCTTATAGTATGTTTTGCGGTAGTCTTCCTTCTTGCGCTTTTTTTGCTGTACAGCCTGCTTGCGGATAAGGAGGACGGAAACATTGCCAGACCGGACGATATACATGCGACAGGTAACGAGGATGCCTCGCCGGTGCCTACCAGGCTGGTGGTTATAGACGGAAATCCCGGTAAAAATAATGATACAAAGACTGAACTTATAACACTTAGATATTATTCCGTTTCCTCGACAAATTCTGCGAACCAGACGGCAGAGGTAATGATAGAAGCGGAAAAGGAAATCACTCCCGAGCTTATCATGGAATATCTTATGGATTCACTTGAGGACGAGGAAATCCTTCTGAAGGTTAATAAAATCACATTGGAAGACATGATATGTAATATAGATTTTGATTCCTCGATTAATTATATTGCTGAGGACAGTGCCGTTACCGAAGTGCATATTCTTGATGCATTTGCAATGAGCATACTTGATAATTGCGAGAATGTTAAGGGCGTATCCTTTACAATTAACGGGCAAAGATATAAAACTATGAATATTACTTTCAGTGAAGGTGAGGTATACCTGTCGGATTGAAAACAATAGTAATCGGCGGAGGCGCTTCGGGGATGATGGCTGCACTGGCTGCGGCGATGAACGGACATGAAGTGCTTCTTTTGGAAAAAAATGATAAATTAGGCAAAAAGATATATATTACCGGTAAGGGACGATGTAACCTTACAAATCTCTGTGACAGGGATACATTTCTTAAAAGCTGTATGGCAAATCCCAAGTTTCTGTACAGCGCCCTGAACGGACTGGATTCCCGGGATACGGTAGAGCTTTTCAACAGGCTGGGACTGGAAACGAAAACAGAACGGGGAAACAGGGTATTTCCGGTTTCCGGCCATGCCTCGGATGTTACAAAAACGCTTGAAAGGGCTCTGCATGAATATGGAGCTGAAATCCGCCTGAATACCTGTGTAAATGATATAATTGTAAGAAACGGCCGTTTCTGCGGGGTACGTACGGGAAGAGGAGAGCTGACGGGCGATTACTGTATTGTGGCGACGGGTGGAATAAGCTATCCCTCCACAGGCTCGACCGGAGACGGCTATGAATTTGCAAGACGGCTGGGGCATACCGTTACCGATACATTTCCTTCACTTGTAGGTCTGAAAACAAAGGAAGCGTTCGTACGTGAGCTGGAGGGTCTTTCGCTGAAAAATGTCTCACTTAAGGCTACGGTTGACGGAAGGACTGTATTTAATGAACAGGGTGAGCTTCTTTTTACCCGCAACGGTATCAGCGGTCCGCTTGTACTGACGCTTTCCTCGATAATTTGTGCCGATATAGCCGGAGGGCATAAGATAAGTCTTTTTATAGATTTAAAACCGGCACTTGACGAAAACGAACTTGACGCCAGGGTGCTGCGTGATTTTTCGGAAATGAGCAACCGGGAATTTAAAAATGCGCTGCAGAAGCTTCTGCCGACTTCGCTGGAGCCGGTTGTTGTAGAGCTGAGCGGTATAAATCCGGACAGGAAGGTAAATGAGGTAACTGCGGCTGAACGTAAAAGGCTTGTTTCGCTTATTAAAGGCTTTGAACTGACGGTCTTACGCTCGGGCGGCTTTGAGGAAGCCGTTGTTACAAGAGGTGGGGTGAATATCAGGGAAATAAACCCCAAAACAATGGAATCAAAGCTCGTGAAGGGAGTATATTTTACCGGAGAGGTCCTGGATGTGGATGCCCTCACCGGCGGGTATAATCTGCAGATTGCCTGGTCGACAGGCTATGCTGCGGGCAATTCTTTGGAATGGCAGGAGGGAATGCTTTGAAAAATATTAATATTGCGATTGACGGACCTGCAGGTGCAGGAAAAAGCACTATAGCAAAAAAGGTAGCAGCGGAACTTGATTATACCTACATTGATACCGGTGCTATGTACAGGGCGATGGCACTTTATTTTTTAAGGGCCGGAGTTGCTTCGACGGATGAAAAGACCATTTCGGAAAAATGTTCTGAAATTGAAATAGGCATTGAATATCTTGGCGGTGTACAGCATGTTTTCCTGAACGGGGAGGATGTTTCAGCCTTCATCAGAACAGACGAGGTAGGAGCATATGCATCGGCCTGCTCGGTATATGCTGATGTGCGTACAAAGCTTGTAGAGCTTCAGCGTCAGCTGGCAGCAACTGAAAGTGTTGTTATGGACGGCCGTGATATAGCTTCAGTTGTGCTTCCTAATGCAGATTTAAAGATTTATCTGACGGCAAGCGTTGAGGAGCGTGCAAAACGCCGATACAGCGAATATGTCCTGAGCGGTCAGGAGTGTGATCTGGATAAAATAAAAAAGGAAATTGAGGAAAGGGATTACCGCGATATGCACAGGGAAAATTCTCCGCTTGTATGCGTGGAGGATGCAATTGTGGTTGATACCTCCTTTATGACAATTGATGAGGTCGTTGAAAGGGTAATGGAGCTGGCACGTGTTGCTGAGGCCTCCAGGTTTGAATAATGTCATGACGGTACGTGTTGCACAGAGTGCAGGCTTCTGTTTTGGGATTGAACGGGCTGCCAGGACTGTTTATGAGCAGCTTGAGTCGGGACGGCAGGTGTATACCTTCGGGCCTATTACACACAACGAGAACGTCTGTAAGGAACTTGAGGATAAAGGTGTTAAGCTTTTGTCGGATATTGCCGATATAAAAAACATATCGGGGTCTGTAATAATTATCCGCTCCCACGGGGTGACACGAAGTGAGTTTGATATCCTGGAGGAAAGCGGCCGGACAAATGATAATGTCATCATCGATGCGACCTGCACATTTGTTAAAAAAATCCATAAAACGGTTGATGAGAAATCTTCCGAAGGATATGAGTGCATAATAGTAGGAGACGAAACCCATCCCGAGGTAATCGGTATATGCGGCTGGTGCAGATCTGGGGTAACGGTGATTGATACACCTCAGAAGGCAGAGGCTTTTATGCCGGTTGAGGGGAAAAAATATGTTTTAGTTGCTCAAACAACATTTAATTTAAATAAATTTCAAGTAATTGTTGAAATTTTATCAAAAAAGTTGTATGATATAGTTGTTGTGAACTCGATTTGCAACGCAACCGAGAAAAGACAGCGTGAAACAATGGAGCTTGCCAGGCAGTCCGATGTTATGATTGTCATTGGAGGAAAGCACAGCTCCAATACCAGAAAGCTTTTCGAAATCTCGGAGAAGGAATGTAAAAATACTTACCATATACAGACACAAGATGACCTGGATTTAAAAACAATCAAATCTTTCCGTTGCGTAGGTATTACAGCAGGGGCTTCCACCCCAAAATATATTATCAAGGAGGTTCAAGAAATTATGTCAGAAGAGATGAATTTTGACGCGATGCTTGACGAATCAATGAAGACAATACACAACGGGGAGGTAGTCGAAGGTAAAGTTATTTATGTCAAAGAAGACGAAATTGCTCTTGACATAGGATATAAGGCAGACGGTATCATTACCAGAAGCGAATATACAACAACACCCAATCTTGACTTAAGAACCGTTGTTAAGGAAGGCGATTCGATCACAGCGAAGATTCTGAAGGTTAATGATGGTGAGGGTCAGGTTTCACTGACCTACAAGAGACTTGCTGCAGAGCGTGGCAGCGAGAAGCTTGCAAAGGCATTTGAGGACAAGGAAATTCTCAAGGCTGTAGTTACTGACGTTCTTAACGGCGGTATCTGCGTTACCTACGATGAGACCAGGGTATTTATTCCTGCAAGCCTTGTTTCCGATACCTTCGAGAAAAATCTTGAGAAGTACAAGAATCAGGAGATTGAATTTGTAGTTACAGAGTTCCAGCCTAAGAAGAGAAGAATCATCGGCGATCGCAAGCAGATTCTTGTTGCAAGAAAGGCTGAGGCTATGAAGAAGCTCTTCGAGACCATCAAGGTTGGCGATGTTATCGAGGGTACAGTTAAGAACATTGCTGAATTCGGTGCTTTCATCGAGCTCGGCGGTGCAGACGGACTCCTTCACATCTCAGAGATGTCATGGGGCAGAACAGAGAATCCTAAGAAGGTATTCAAGGTTGGCGATACCGTTCGTGCATTCATTAAGGATATTCAGGGTACAAAGGTTGCTCTTTCAATGAAATTCCCTGATCAGAATCCTTGGGCAGATGCTGAGGAGAAATTCGCAGTTGGCAATGTTGTAACAGGTAAGGTTGCACGTATGACTGAGTTTGGTGCTTTCGTTGAGCTCTTACCCGGTGTTGATGCACTTCTTCATGTTTCACAGATTTCAAGAGAGCGTATTGAAAAGCCTTCGGATGTTTTAAAGGCAGGTCAGGAAATTACAGCAAAGATTGTTGATTTCAACCTTGAACAGAAGAAAATCAGCCTTAGCATGAAGGCTCTCCTTCCTAAGGAAGAAAAAGCTGAAGAGGAAGCAGTAGAGGCAGTAGCAGAGGCAGAGGCAGTTGAAGCTCCCGCTGAGACAACAGAAGCTTAAATTTGAGTTTATTTTACCGGATTCAAAGGGAGAACCTCTGAATCCGGTTTTTTGTTATTGGTTATTGTTTTACCGTACCTGACAACATCTGTAGGAGGCATGGCTAAACTATGGCGGATACATATGAGTTTTTTAAACAGCAGGTTTTTAATCTGACTGATATCGATCTTTCCTGTTACAAGGAAACGCAGATGAAGAGAAGGATTGATTCCCTGATTTCAAGAAATAACTGTTCTTCTTATAGCGATTACCTGGTTCTTATAAAGAATGACAGGAATAAATTTGAACAGTTTGTCAATTATCTGACGATAAATGTGTCTGAATTCTGGCGGAATCCTGAACAGTGGACTATTCTTGAAAATATGGTCATTCCGGAGCTTAAGGGGAAAAGTACAGTTAAAATATGGAGTGCTGCCTGTTCAACAGGAGATGAGCCCTATTCACTTGCAATGCTTCTGTCACGTTATTTTCCTCTCAGCAGTATTAATATTATTGCGTCCGATCTGGATAAACAGGTGCTTTCACAGGCACAGAAGGGGATTTATGAGGCTGCCAGCCTGAAATATCTTCCTTCTGCATTTAAGGAGCAGTTCTTTGTTCAGATTTCAGATACGGCTTATCAGATTTCGGATGCCCTGAAAAAATGTATAACCTTTAAGGAACATAATCTTTTAAAGGATGCTTATCCGGCGAACTGTGACCTTATAGTATGCAGAAATGTGCTGATTTATTTCACTGAAGATGCCAAGAATATGATATATCCTAAATTCAGCGATGCCTTGAACAAAAACGGGATATTATTTCTTGGAAGTACCGAGCAGATACTATTTGCTGAACGCTTCGGGTTTAAGCCGATTTCGTCGTTTTTTTACAGGAAGATAAAATAGTTGTTTTTTATTATTGATTTTTCGAATACAATAGTTTATAGTTTACCTTGCAGAAAGAAATGGAGATAATCAATTGGATAATATGGATTCATTAGTTAAGGTAGCGGTTGACGCAATGGGCGGCGACAATGCTCCGGGGGAGCTTGTGAAGGGAACGGTGGAGGCTGTCAGCGAAAGCAGTAAGCTGAAGTGTTTCCTTGTTGGCGACACCGAACAGATTAAAAACGAACTTGCTAAGTATCAATACGACAGTTCCAGAATCGAAATTGTTCACGCGAGTGAGAATATTACGAATGATGAAGCACCTGTTATGGCTATCAGAAGAAAGAAGGATTCTTCCATTGTTGTTGGTATGAATCTTGTGAAGGCGGGAGAAGCTGACGGATTTATTTCTGCAGGAAGTACAGGAGCTGTCCTTGTTGGGGCGCAGCTTATTGCAGGCAGGATAAAGGGTGTTGAAAGAACACCGCTCGCTCCGCTTGTTCCTACACTTGCAGGCTGTTCGCTGCTTGTGGACTGCGGTGCGAATGTTGATGCACGGCCTTCACATCTGGTTCAGTTTGCCAAAATGGGTTCCATTTATATGGAGAATGTAGTAGGAGTAAAAAATCCACGTGTAGCAATAGTAAATATCGGAACTGAGGAAGAAAAAGGCAATGCACTCGTTAAGGAAACTTATCCCCTGCTCAAAAACTGTTCCGATATAAATTTTGTCGGCAGTATAGAGGCAAGACAGATTCCCTATGGAGATGCAGATGTTATTGTCTGTGAGGCCTTTGTCGGTAATGTTATTTTGAAAATGTACGAGGGAGTTGCCGGCGCACTTGTGACAAAAATTAAAGAGGGACTGACCGCGACACCGATTTCAAGTCTTGGTGCTCTTATGTGCAAGAAATCACTGAAGAAGACGCTGAAGGGCTTCAGTATGGATGAATATGGCGGAGCGCCTATGCTTGGTCTCAACGGACTTATAATGAAAACACATGGTAATTCCACATCCAATGAAGTGAAGAATTCCATTTTACAATGCATTAAGTTTAGCGAAAGCAAAATTACTGATAAAATCAGTAGAAATTTATTAGAATAACGGAGGCTGCTATGGAGTTTGAAAAATTGCAGAACATTATTGCCGAGGTTTTAAGCGTAGACCCCGACGAGATTACAATGGACACCAGGTTTATTGATGACCTCGGCGCTGATTCACTTGATGTTTTCCAGATAATTATGGGAATTGAGGGTGAGTTTGATATTGAAATTGACAATGAGGATGCAGAAAAGATCGTGACTGTCCAGGATGCAGTTGAGCAGATTAAGAATGCTATAAACTAACTTACAGGAGACTGCTGCAGAGGTGCGGTGGTCTCCGTTTTTTACTTTATACGGGTTCATTCTTTTTATCTTTACGGGAAGGATACAGGAATATATGGTTGATATGACTGAACTTGAGAATAAACTGGAATACACCTTTAAGAACAGGGAATATCTGAAGCTGGCGCTTTCCCACAGTTCATATGTGAACGAAATGACGGTGAAAAAACAGCAGTGCAATGAAAGGATAGAGTTTCTTGGTGATGCTGTTCTTGAGCTTGTATCGAGTGAATTTTTATATAAAAACTGTCCCTCGGATAAGGAGGGTGTACTTTCGAAGCATCGGGCCTCACTTGTATGTGAAAAGTCTCTTGCTGCGGCTGCAAGAAAAATAAATCTTGGCGATTTTATTCTGCTTGGACGCGGTGAAAAAAATACCGGAGGAGCGGACAGGGATTCAATACTGGCGGACGCTTTTGAAGCCGTTATAGGTGCAATGTATCTGGACGGAGGCTATGACCGGGCTGCGGAATTTATAAAGAAGCTTTTACTGGTTAATGATGAAACCATGTTTGTTGATTATAAATCCAGGTATCAGGAGCTTGTTCAGGGACGTTTTGGAGAGAAAATTGTATATGAGCTTGTCGGGGAATCGGGTCCTGAGCATGACAGGAATTTTGAGGTTATTCTTCTTTTAGACGGAGTAAAGGCAGGACACGGTGTAGGGCATAATAAAAAGGCTGCTGAGCAGATGGCGGCCAAGGAGGCACTTGAGGCTATAAATAAGCAGACGGTGGCCACAGGAAAAAGAAACTAAAAACACAGGAATGGTGAGACATGTATTTAAAGAGCATAGAAATACACGGATTTAAATCCTTTGCAAATAAATTACTTTTTGAATTCAAGGATGGCATAACTGCCATTGTCGGACCTAACGGCAGCGGAAAGAGTAATATTGCTGATGCTGTTCGCTGGGTGCTCGGTGAACAGAGTGCAAAGCAGCTGAGAGGCGTGTCCATGCAGGATGTCATATTTTCAGGCTCAGAAGCACGTAAACCGCTGGGTTATGCTTATGTTATCATTACCTTTGACAATTCGGACCATAAGCTTCCGATTGAGTATGAGGAAATAAGCGTAGGCAGACGTGTTTACCGTTCCGGTGAGAGTGAGTATCTTATTAATGGAAATATCTGCCGTCTTAAGGATGTACAGGATTTGTTCATGGACACAGGTATCGGAAAGGAAGGCTATTCCATTATCGGACAGGGCCAGATTGAAAGGATTCTGAGTACAAAGCCGGAGGACAGGCGTGAACTTTTTGATGAGGCTGCCGGAATTGTAAAATTTAAGAAAAGAAAGGCAATTGCCGAACGGAACCTGTTTGAAGCATCTGATAACCTTACAAGGGTAAATGACATTATCGGAGAGCTTGAAAAACAGATCGGTCCCCTGGAGCAGCAGTCAGTTGTTGCAAGGGATTATCTCCGACTTAAGGAAATCCTGAAAAGCCTTGAGGTAAATAACTTCCTTGTTGAATATGAAAAAAGCGGCTCACAGAAGGATGATATTGATGAAAAATACAATAATGCCTTAAATGAGCTTAATGATACAAAATCCGCAAATGAAAATGCGGAGAATGAATATAAACGGCTTGAGGCTCAGATAGTTGATATTGATGAAGCCCTGGAGCTTGGCAGAAATTCAAAGCATGACTTCCAGCTGGATATTGAGAAAAAAGAGGGAGAAATCCGTCTTTTTGAGCAGCAGCTTGAAAACCTGGCATCAGAAAGCCGGCGTGTGGCTGAAAGAATAGAGGAAATTAAGAGCAGCATAGATGAAAAATATGCTGAAAGGGCAGGCTTTGAGGCACAGAAAAAGGAGTTTGATGAGAAGCTTTCTGATTGTGCCGGAAGGAAAAAAGCAGCAGCTGATGAGCTGGAAGAAATCAAGAACCTTGTTCTTTCGCTTACCGCATCGATAGATGAAGCAAATTCGCAGATTTTAAAGCTCGCAAATGATGACGGACATATAAAGACCAATATCGAGCATTATGATACGGTATTTGAGCAGAATAACATCAGGCGTGCAGAACTGACCAGACGACTTCTGAACCTCAAAAATGAGGAGAATGATGCTTCGGAGCTTCTTTCGGAAATTGAAAAGAAGTATAATGATATCAATCTCACGATAAAAAATGCGGAAACTGCAGGAGCTGAGCTTGAGAAAAGGCTTAATGATGCCGATGCGGCGGGAAAGAAGCTTGTGGCTGAATATGACAATGCCAACAGTGAATTCCTTGGCAAACGTTCAAGACTTGAGGCGCTCAGGACAATTGCCGAAAGATATGACGGCTATAGCCAGAGTGTCAAGAAGGTAATGGAACAGAAAAAGAACTTCAAGGGTATCTGCGGAGTGGTTTCAGATATAATTTCCACTGAGAAAAAATATGAGATAGCAGTCGAAACTGCCCTTGGTGCTTCAATTCAGCATATTGTTACGGAGGATGAGCAGACTGCAAAGGATGTTATTGAATATCTGAAGAAAAATAAGCTCGGACGCGCAACCTTCCTTCCTATTACGGCTATAGGTGATGGAATGAGGGGAAAGCCGGATGACAGGCTTCTTGCTGAAAACGGAGTTATAGGAACGGCTGAATCACTTGCCTCAACAGATAAAAAATACAGTGGTATAGCAAAACATCTTCTTGGCAGCTTTATCGTTGTTGATAATGTGGACAATGCGTTAAGGATTGCAAGAAAATATGATTATAATACAAGACTTGTTACGCTTGAGGGCGAGCTTCTTTCACCCGGCGGTTCGATTGCCGGAGGTGCCTTTAAGAATTCAGGAAATCTTCTCGGACGAAAACGTGAGCTTGAGGAGCTTGAGAGGGACATTGAAGAGAAGAAAAAGGCGCTCTGTGAAATACGTACAAAGCAGCAGGCTGCAGCTGAGGAAAAGCAGAACCTCAGACAGCAGATAGATGAGTCAAGGAATGCCCTGAAGGATTTGTATGTTTCACAGAATACCGCACGTCTTGAACTGAATAAGGAAAACGAGCATTTAAAAGATATACGTGAAAGGACTGAGGGCTACCGTAAGGAGGCCTCGGCCATAGAGGAAATGCTTGCTGAACTTAAAAAGAAGATAGAGAATGAAAAGAGCTCACTGTCGGATAATTCAAAGCAGCATGAAAGTCTGGTTAAGAATATTGACGAGCAGAGTGGCAGACTTATGCAGCTGAGAATTGATGAGGGCACAAAGACCGAGGCCGTTTCAAGGATTGCGGTAGAGTATGCAAACATTGAACAGGCCGGAGGCTATACTGTTGAAAATATTACACGTATAGACGGTGAAATCGATAAAATGAAGGCTGATTCCGAGCGAATAAGCCAGGGCGGCAGGAATGCCGAAAAAGAGCTTGATGAACGTAAGAAACAGATTGAAGATATGAGGAACGAGGTGGCTTCCGAAAAATCGAGAATCGAAGCTCTTGATAAGGAAATTGCAGGTCTCAGTGAAAAGAAGAATTCAATCAATAAGGAGCATAAGGAATTTTTTGAGTCCTGGTCTGAGCTTACAAAGCGCATTACAAACCTTGAGAAGGAAGTATTACGTTTACAGACTCAGCGCGAAAAGCTTTCAGAAATATTGGATGCAAGCATTTCGTATATCTGGGATGAGTACGGGCTTACCGTATCAACGGCAGAGGAGTACCGTGACCTGGATTTCCATCCGGCAACGGCAAGAAGGGATATTAATGAATGCAAGGCCTCCATTAAATCTCTCGGTGAAGTAAATGTTAATTCAATAGAGGAGTATAAAACGGTATCAGAACGCTATTCGCTTATGAGTGGCCAGCGTGACGATCTTGTGGCATCCACGGAAAAAATCAAGGGTATTATTGAGGAACTTGATGAGGCGATGAGAAAGCAGTTTGCTGAGCGCTTTGCACTTATTAAGGAGGAATTTAACGTAGTATTCCGCGAGCTTTTCGGAGGTGGAAAGGGAGAACTGGAGCTTGTTGAGGATGAGGATATGCTCGAGGCAGGCATCAGGATCATTGCGCAGCCGCCGGGAAAGAAGCTTCAGAACATGATGCAGCTTTCAGGTGGAGAGAAGGCACTCACGGCAATCAGTCTGCTTTTTGCAATACAGAATCTGAAGCCCTCGCCCTTCTGTCTGCTTGACGAGATTGAGGCAGCCCTTGACGATTCAAATGTAAAGCGTTTTTCGAGCTATCTGAAGAAGCTTACCAAAAATTCGCAGTTTATTGTTATTACCCACCGTAGGGGTACAATGACGGCTGCTGATTCACTTTATGGAATCACAATGCAGGAAAAGGGTGTTTCGACACTTGTTTCCGTCAGTCTGATAGAGGAAAAGCTTGATTCCTGATAATTATTAAATTTTGATATTTCTTGGAGGTTGATTATGGGAGAGGAAGAAAAGAAAGAAAAAAAAGGATTTTTTAAAAGACTTGTTGCGGGACTGACCAAAACAAGAAAGAATATTGCAAGTGGAATAAACAGTATTTTCAGTGCTTTTTCCAAGATTGACGATGAGTTTTATGAGGAGCTTGAGGAAACACTTATTATGGCCGACCTCGGGATCAATGCAACAATGTCTATTGTTGAGAATCTTAAGGAAAAGGTTAAGGAAAATAAAATTAAGGAGCCTGAGGAATGCAGGAAGCTTCTTATGGAAAGCATCGAGGAACAGATGTCGGTCCCGGAGGACGCCTATGAATTCGAAAACAGGAAATCTGTTGTTATGGTAATAGGTGTAAACGGTGTCGGTAAAACCACATCCATCGGAAAGCTTGCAGGCCAGCTTAAGAGCGAAGGCAAACGTGTTCTTGTGGCCGCAGCGGATACCTTCCGTGCCGCAGCAATCGAGCAGCTGACAGAATGGACAAACCGTGCGGGTGTTGAGATTATTTCACAGTCAGAGGGTTCGGATCCTGCAGCAGTTGTTTTTGATGCTGTTTCTGCAGCAAAATCAAGAAAGTCGGACATCCTTCTCTGTGATACAGCCGGACGTCTTCATAACAAGAAGAATCTGATGGATGAGCTTCGTAAAATCAATAAGGTTGTTGACCGTGAGTGGCCTGACTGTTACCGTGAAACGCTTGTTGTGCTTGATGGTACAACAGGTCAGAATGCCCTTGCACAGGCAAAGCAGTTTGGTGAGGTTGCGGATATAACCGGTATTATCATTACAAAGCTTGACGGAACCGCAAAGGGCGGAATAGACATTGCAATCCAGAAGGAGCTTGGAATTCCCGTAAAATATATCGGTGTCGGTGAGCATATTGATGATTTACAGAAATTCAATCCTCATGAGTATGTTGAGGCGCTTTTCAGTCTTGATGAACCGGCAGCTGAGGATGACGGAGCCGATAACTGAACGTGAATGCACATATGTCAGCATTTTATCCTGATAAAATGCTTTAAGATAAAAACGTCCGGGATTCTAAATATTCTTCAGGATACTTATAGCAAAAAGCAGGGAAAGGATGGTTTAGGTTTATGGCAGAGGTTAAGCCCGCAAGGGGTATAATTTATTCGATACTTGTTTATATTGTCTGTTTTATAATTTCATTCGGTATTTTTGTTCTCCTTATCAGAACATCCCTTCTGTCGGGAATGGACGTTCTGATGTATCGCGGTATTGTGATGATTATCATTTCAGGTATTGCCGCGGCAGTTCTTTCACTTGCTTTCTGGAAGCTGAAAAAGGTAAGCTGGCTGGGAGTAAAGGATGTTGTCTGTGTATTTATAATATGCTGCTGTGTTAATATGGTATTTTTCATACTTGTTCCCGTAACCGTTGAAAGGTCTGTTTCCGTATTTATGCTCAGCTATATGGAGCAGTCCTCTGATAATCACTTCACACAGGAGCAGATAGGTGAGATATTTGTTGACAAATATGTAAATCAATTCGGTGCGTTTGAAAAGCGTTTTGACGAGCAGGTTGAAACCGGAACTATCGTCATGAACGATGACGGTACCTACAGTCTTACCGACAGCGGAAGGACAGTCGTCGGGATGTTCAGGCTTATTTCAGGGCTTTTTGATACGGATGAGAGACTTGTTTATCCCTTGAAGCCTGAGGTATAAAGCATATTAGAGACAGTTCTTTGACAGATGTGAAAGAGTATTGGATTCAGGGGGAAAAGTCTTTGGAAAATGATGAATTAAAAAAATTATATTTTGGTGTATATGAGTTTGAGGAATACGGGGATGGCTATTTAAAGGCAAATCAGTATTCGAAGGCGCAGATGGATTATTTCCGCGGTGCATTTGATTTTTGGTTTGAAAGGTGCGATGCATCGACTGCCAAGACGATAGAGTGTATAACCGATGCGACAAAAATCTCGTTTGATTACAGGTTCCTTTGGAGAGGCTCTGAGGATACAATCGAACTGTTCATTGACGGACTTGCCTACACAATTATTTATGTCAGGGATTTGGAACAGGAGGGCAATATCAGCCTTGAGCTTCCCGGGGGAAGGCATGAGGCTGTAATATATCTGCCTGCCGATGCAACACTTCTTATCAGGAATTTCATGATAAATTCCTTATATGAGATTCCGGAAAAGAAAAAGAAAATCCTCTGGCTCGGGGATTCCATAACGCAGGGCTTTGGTCCGCTCCGTTCGGCGGAAACCTTTGTAAGCATAGTAAACAGGACTTTAAAATGTGATGTAATAAACCAGGGGATAGGCGGATATATTTATGATAAAAAATCCCTTATGCCGATGGAGGGCTATACTCCGGACCTGATTGTTGTTTCTTTAGGTACAAATCAATATAAAACGGAATCTATGGCAGATGTGGAGGAATATTACGAAACGCTTGAGGCAGTTTATGGGAGCACGCTTCCCATTATATGTATTTCCCCTATCTGGAGAGGCGACCAGCCGGAGGATATTGAAATTTTCTACAGCTTCTGTAAAAAGGTCTGTGAGATTGCAGGCAGGTATCCCAATGTAAGTGTAATAGACGGTCTGACATTAGTCCCTCATTTGAAGGAATATTACCTTGACAACCTTCATCCGAATTGTCTTGGAACTGAAACCTATGCCGCTAATCTTGTTAAGAAACTGAAAAAATATATCTGATATTAAGTATTTTATGTTGACAATACTATACTTATGATGTATACTACCCAAGGTGTAAAGAAAAAAACTTTACACCTTGCTCTTTGTTTATTTCCGGATAAATCGAGGATTTTCAACATGAATGTGACTGCAGATGAAAAAATTTTGGAAATGGTAGAGCTTTCCAGACTGTATGATACATATGGGCAGCTTCTGAATGAACATATCCGTGTGATTTTTGAAGCCTATGTGATGGAAAATTACTCACTTTCCGAAATTGCGGAGGAGCAGGGGATTACAAGGCAGGGTGTAAGGGATATTGTGGTCCGTGGATCAAAAAAGCTGTACGAGCTTGAGGAAAAGCTTGGCTTTTTGAAGAAGACCGATGAGATAGTTAAAATAATCACCGTTATTCAGGGTGATATGGAAAAGCCTGAGGAGCTGCCCGGAAGGAAGGCAGATATCTGTTCAGAGCTTCAGGAAATTATAGATATACTTGAAAATTGATAAGTCCGTGCAGCACGGAATGCTATGAAGGCTTGTAAGCACACGGATTTGATGTTTGGATTTGGAGGAACGGATGGCATTTGACAGTCTGAGCGAGAAGCTCCAAAATGTCTTTAAAAATTTAAGAAATAAAGGTCGTCTGACAGAGAATGATGTAAAAACAGCCATGCGTGAGGTTAAGATGGCCCTTCTGGAGGCGGATGTAAGCTTCAAGGTTGTAAAAAGCTTCATCAGCTCGGTTACGGAAAGGGCAATCGGACAGGATGTCCTGAATTCACTCACTCCCAGCCAGATGGTTATTAAAATAGTAAATGAAGAGCTGACCTCACTGATGGGCGATGAAACAACAGAGATTACCTTAAAGCCCGGAAATGAAATCACAACTATTATGATGTGTGGTCTTCAGGGTGCAGGTAAAACCACAATGGCTGCAAAGCTTGCAGGTAAATTTAAATCCAAGGGCAGAAAGCCGCTGCTTGTTGCCTGCGATATTTACCGACCTGCTGCTATTGAACAGCTGAAGATAAATGCCGGCAAGGTCGGGGTTGATTTCTTCGAGATGGGAACAAACCATGCTCCCGTAAATATTGTAAAGGCTGCTCTTGAGCACGCCAAAAGCAACAATGAAAATGTAGTAATCATCGATACGGCAGGCCGTCTCCACATTGATGAAGAGATGATGGAGGAGCTTATAACCGTAAAGAATGAGATAAATATTGACCATACAATCCTTACCGTTGATTCCATGACAGGTCAGGATGCGGTAAATGTAGCCGAAACCTTTAATTCAAAGCTTGAAATAACAGGTGTTATCCTTACAAAGCTTGATGGCGATACAAGAGGCGGTGCTGCTTTATCAATCAAGCATGTTACGGGAAAACCTATTCTTTACATAGGTACAGGCGAAAAGCTGACGGATGTTGAACAGTTCTATCCGGACCGTATGGCATCAAGAATCCTTGGTATGGGCGATATCCTTTCACTTATCGACAAGGCAGAGGCTGAGTATGATGAGCAGAAGGCAAAGGAGCTTGAGAAGAAAATCCGTAAGTCAGAGTTTGACTTTAATGATTATCTTGACCAGATCAACTCAATGCGTAATATGGGTGGTATCGGTAAAATCCTTGAAATGCTTCCCGGCATGGGTATGGGAAACATGAAGGACGTAGATATGAGCAGCGGCGAGGCGGCACTTAAGCAGGCTGAAACAATTATCAACTCCATGACAAAGAAGGAAAGGGCGAATCCCGATCTGATAAATCCTTCAAGGAAGAACAGGATAGCAAGAGGTTCCGGTGTTGATATTGCCGATGTAAACAGATTTATCAAGCAGTTTAACGAAACAAAGAAGGTCATGAAGCAGATGAGCGGCATGATGAAGGGCAAGGGAAAAAGAGGCTTTAAGCTTCCCTTCGGTTTAAGGTAGGTTTCATTATCATTCGGGTGTGATTTAGATTACATTCAGACGATTTGAGATATAAATAGCTATAAGGAGGTGAAATATAAAATGGTAAAGATCAGATTAAGAAGAATGGGTGCTAAGAAGAGTCCTTTCTACAGAATCATCGTTGCAGATGAGAGATCACCCAGAGATGGCAGATTCATCGCTGAAATCGGTACATACGATCCCAATCTTGAGGCAGGTTCATGCAAGATCGATGAGGAAGCTGCTAAGCAGTGGTTATCAAATGGCGCACAGCCCACAGAAATCGTTGGCAAGCTTTTCAAGAAGGCCGGCATCGTAAAATAATTGAGAGGTGATTGGCAGTGAAGGAATTAGTTAGAATTATTGCTACATCGCTGGTTGATCATCCGGAGCAGGTTGAAGTCACCGAGACTGCGACAGACAAGCAGATTACCGTTGAACTGAAAGTAGCGCCGGAGGATATGGGCAAGGTCATTGGAAAGCAGGGCCGTATTGCCAAATCCATACGTACCGTCGTAAAAGCTGCAGCTGCTAAGGATGACAGAAAAGTTGTAGTAGATATTGTGTGAGCAGGGACAATTTGTGATTTGTCCCAAGTTTACGGAGAAAAAGCATAAATAAAGGTCATATTTATTGTGGCTTTTATTTATGCCATTTTTATCCTAATGCAACGATTGTAACGAGTTGCTCATGGAGTGGATTGATGTTAAGGACAAAAACATCAGCTGATGGTTTATTTGTGCGTATAGTCACATATTCTGCCGTTTTAATATGGCAGTTCGAGGAATTATATGGATAAGGAACTGAATAAAAACGATATGCTTCGTGTCGGGGTGATTACTTCACCGCATGGCGTACATGGGGAAGTAAATGTTTTTCCGACCACGGACGACGTGAAAAGATTTAATACACTTAAAACAGTGTATATCGATAACAAAAAAACACTTCTTGAATGTGAAATCGAGAGTGTGAAGTATTTTAAAAATATGGTTATCCTTAAATTTAAGGACCACGAAGACAGGAATGAAATTGAAAAATTCCGCCAGAACGATATTCTTATCGACAGGGCAGATGCCGTACCGCTTGAAGAGGATGAGTACTTCATCTGTGACCTGATTGGCTTTGATGTAATAGAGGACAACGGACAGAAGCTCGGCATATTAAAGGATATCCTTACTACAGCCGCCAATGATGTATATGAGGTTGAGACCGGGGATGGCAAGGAGGTTCTGATTCCGTCTATAAAGGACTGTATTCTTGATATATCCCTTGAGGAAAAGAGGATTACGGTGCATCTTCTTCCGGGACTCAGATGATAGATTTTGTATAAATTTAAGAAAGTGTGTCAATTGCGATGAGATTTGTCTGCCTGACCCTGTTCAGGGAAATGGTTGAAAACTGCATGAATACCAGTATTATGGGCCGGGCTCTTGAAAAAGGGCTTATTTCGCTTGACGTAATTGACATACGTGATTTTGCATGCAATAAGCATAACCGTGTTGATGACTATCCCTACGGCGGAGGAGCAGGAATGGTAATGCAGGCGGAGCCAGTGTATAAGGCCTGCGAGCATGCAAGAACGCTTTGCGGTGATTATTCAGGAACCGATAAAAAGAGAACACGTCTGATTTACCTTTCACCCATAGGACGTCCCTTTACCCAGGAAATAGCAAAGGAGCTCGCACAAGAGGAAAAACTGATTTTTCTGTGCGGTCACTATGAAGGAATTGATGAGCGTGCACTTGAGCTCGAGGCCGATGACTACATATCGCTCGGGGATTTTGTACTCACAGGAGGTGAGCTGCCTGCAATCTGTATTATGGATGCTGTATCAAGGCTTGTTCCGGGCGTACTTAATAATGATGAATCTGCCGGAGACGAAAGCTTTGAAGGAAATACTCTGGAATATCCGCAATACACCCGTCCCGAAGAATTTATGGGCAAACAGGTCCCGGAGGTTCTTCTGTCAGGACATCACGCCAATATTGAACGCTGGCGGAGAGAACAGTCACTGCTTCGTACAAGGGAAAAAAGGCCCGACCTTTTTGAAAAGGTCGAGCTTGATAAAAAGGACAGGAAATTTTTGAGTAGTCTGGAACAATAAATAACTTTTTGGGGTTTTGTTAAAAATATTCTTGCATTTAATGAATTATTATGATATAAGTAGTATTTGTGAATATTGGTGTTCCGCTGTACTAAGTCTTTTTTAAACGGGTTAAATTTACGAAGTAGTAAGAACATCAAAATATTAGGAGGTTCAGAATGAACGATATTATCAAACAGATCGAAGCTGCACAGCTTAAGAGCGAAATCACCGAATTCAGAGTAGGCGATACCGTTAAGGTATATGCACTTGTAAAAGAAGGTGACCGTGAGAGACAGCAGGTTTTCGAAGGCGTAGTAACCAAGAGACAGAACGGCGGTTCAAGAGAGAACTTCACAGTTAGAAAGATTTCTAACGGTTGTGGTGTTGAAAAGACCTGGCCTTTACATTCACCCGTTGTTGTAAAGATTGAGGTTGTTAGACAGGGTAAGGTTAGACGTGCTAAGCTTAACTACCTTCGTCAGAGAAAGGGTAAGGCTGCTAAGGTTAAGGAAGTTATCCGTTAATCCTTACAGAACCCGCATGAACGTTGCATAATGTTCTAATGAATTAACTGCACTGTGGAAGCACGGTGCAGTTTTTTTGTTCCCATACTATTCGCAGGCCGATAATTATGTGTGCAGGATGTAAGCTTGCTTACAATCATGCACACATAATTATCGGCCTATGAAGGCTGTCCAATCCAAACATGAAATAAGCCGTAAGCCGCGAAGCGGCGACTGACTGCGAAGCAGGCAGGGCTTATGAATGTAAGGATTGGACAGCCTGCTAAACAACTGTCATAACTTTCAGCTTGCACATATGCGGAAAATAGGCTAAAATAAATTGATTATGCGTTAATGTGAGTCGTTACATACAGACTTTTTATATAGAGGATTTATCGGATGGGATTTGATATAGAATTTGAGCGGCAGGAGCGCCGCAGAATCATTAAAAAAGTAATAGGCTATATCCTCAGATGGGTGCTGGCCATTGCCCTGGCAATTACGGCGGCATGGGCTGTTACAAGATATTGTCTTGAGATTACCAATATGCTTGGCGATTCAATGGAGGTTACGCTGAAGAATGATGACGTAATCATGATTAACAAGCTATCGTACATAAAGAGCGATCCTGAACGTTTTGATGTAATAGTGTTTGAAAAAAACGGTACGGAGCACAGCTATTACAGTATAAAACGTGTGATCGGCCTTCCGGGGGAAACTATTCAGATAATCGGCGGTGAGGTCTATATAAACGATGAGAAGCTGGACGAGCCGATGAATGTCGAAATAATGAACCTGGCGGGACTTGCAGGAAGGGAAATAACACTTGACGAGGATGAGTTTTTTGTACTCGGAGATAATAGAAATAACAGTGAAGACAGCAGATTTACCACGGTCGGAAATGTTGTCCGGAATGAGATTATAGGTGAGGCCTGGATAAGGACGAACAACTTCAGCTTTATAAGCGGTATCAATATGAGTGGAAAAAAGGATTCCGAAAAGACTGAAGAAAAGAAGTAGCCGGGCACTTGGTGGAGAATTAATACAGGCGGGTATGTTTTTATGGATATGTATCAGAAGAGAAAAATCAGGCAGGAAAAGAATAATGATGTAATCTCAAAGGCAGTAATCAACTGGTATCCGGGGCATATGTCAAAGGCAAAGCGGCAGATGCAGGAGGATTTAAAGCTGATTGACGTTGTGATTGAGATTCTTGATGCGAGAGTTCCCTTCAGCAGTAAAAATCCTGATATTGATGATATGGCAAAGGGTAAATCAAGGATTCTGCTACTCAATAAATCCGACCTTGCCGATGAAAAAAGAACTGCGGAATGGAAGTCCTATTATGAGAAAAAGGGATTTTTCGTAAGCGTAATAAATTCAAAGTCCGGAGCCGGTGTAAAGGATACCGTAAATATTATTAATAAAGCCTGTGCAGCCAAGCTCGAACGGGACAGGAAAAAGGGTATTATAGGCAGACCTCTGAGGGCAATGATTGCAGGCATTCCGAATTCCGGAAAATCGACCTTCATCAATTCACTTGTAGGAAAGGCCTGTACGAAAACAGGTAACAAGCCCGGTGTGACAAAGGGAAAGCAGTGGATAAGACTGAATAAAAGTGTCGAGCTTCTGGATACGCCCGGTATCCTGTGGCCGAAGTTTGAGGACCAGCTTGTTGGTCTGAAAATTGCATTTATCGGTTCCATTAATGACGATATCCTTTATCCTGAGGATATGGCATATGAGCTGATAAAGATACTGAAGTCGGATTATCCCGGAATCCTTGATGCAAGATATTCTAAAAAGACAGAAAATGGTGAGGATAAAGGACTTGAATATCTTGAGGATCCGAATGAGGTAATGTCAAGGATTGCACTGAACAGAAACTGCCTTAAAAAGGGCGGGGAAGCAGATACTGAAAAGGCTGCAAGACTGCTGATAGATGATTTCAGAAGTACAAGGCTTGGAAGGATCACGCTGGAGAAGACAGTTCCTGAAGCTGATGCTTGAAAACGGAACTTAAAGGCTGATGCCTGAAAACGGAGCTTAAGGCTGATTAATAGAATAAAAGCTGATTTTAAGACCGGAAGCGGGAAGCAGATATGTATATCGGGGCATTTTAATTGGCCTGATATCAATATATGGAGATTGTAGATATGTCGGATAAAGAAGGCTTGAGTAAAAAGGAAATTGCTGCGCTTGAGAAGGAACGTAAGGCGCAGGAAAAGCTCCAAAGGGAACGTGAACGGATTGAAACCATGAAGGAGTTTGAAAATAAATATGCTGAATACAGCCTCATCTGCGGAATTGATGAGGTCGGCCGCGGACCGCTGGCGGGTCCTGTTGTGACGGCTGCTGTCATTCTGCCGAAGGATAAGGAAATCCTGTATCTTAATGATTCAAAGAAGCTTTCCGAAAAGAAACGCGAGGAGCTTTACGGCGAGATAATGGAAAAGGCTGTTGCAGTCGGAATCGGCTGCCAGAACTGGGATACAATTGATGATATCAATATTCTTCAGGCTACGATGAGGGCCATGAAGGAGGCTGTGGAAAATATGCATGCACCGGCACCTGTTAAAATCGACATGGAAAAGGGTGTGATTGTCAGGGAGGATGACGGCGCCGAAAGGATAGTGCCGGACCTGCTGCTGATAGATGCCGTAAATCTGCGGAATGTGGATTTAAAGCAGGTTTCAATAATAAAGGGTGATGCAAGAAGTGTTTCGATTGCTGCTGCAAGCATCGTGGCAAAGGTTACAAGGGACCGTCTGATGGTTGAATACGACAGGCTTTATCCGGGATACGGATTTGCAAACAATAAGGGCTATGGTACAGCAGAGCATATTGAAGGACTGAAGAAGCTGGGACCTACTCCTATTCACAGAAAGTCCTTTATTGGGAATCTGATGTAAATTACATTGCAGCTGATCGGATTTCTAAGGCTTTGGGGAGGAAAAGGCAGTAAAAATGGTTTACGGACAGAAGAAGATAAAAACGGCGGTTGCCCTCGGCTTTGAGCCGGGAGATCAGGCGCCGAAGATTCTTGCAACAGGACAGGGATATGTTGCGGAAAAGATTATTGAAAATGCAAAAAAAGAAAATATTCCGCTTCATCACGATTCGAAGCTTGCCGAAACCTTATCAAGGCTTGATTTTGGCGATTATATTCCGCCCGAGCTTTATGAGGCAGTTGTTGAGGTCCTTATGTTCGTAGACAGGGTGGATGCCATCAAACAGAAAATGGATATTTAATGGGGGCAAATGGAGTATAAGGTTAATAAACGCAGGCTTGGAAAGGATATGGAACGGCTTGCAACTGATTTTTTAAGGGAAAACGGTTATACCATCCGCAGGACAAATTTCACCTGTAATGCCGGAGAAATAGATATAATCGGTGAAAATGAAGGGTATCTCTGCTTTATTGAGGTTAAATACAGGGCATCCTTACGGGAGGGCTATCCTGAGGAGGCAGTAGATTCGAGAAAGGCAGGCAGAATCAGCCGGGCGGCATTATATTATATAAATTACTGCAGGCTTGATGAAAGTATACCCTGCAGGTTTGATGTGGTGGCCATTTTAGGAAGCGACATAAGGCTGATAAAAAATGCCTTTGATGCATGTTTTTGAACAGCCACGGTTCATTTTGCTCCGTTCATCAGGCGTTTAGTGCGGGTGCGGCATGGAGATTTACTATGAAGAAAAAGGATATGGAAATTAAAAAAGAGCATATCATTAAGGAAATTGTTCCGGGCTCAATTGCCGAGGAGCTTGAGCTTATACCCGGTGACAGGGTGGTCAGTATTAATGATAAGCCGATAGAGGATATTTTTGATTACAGATATCTTGTAAATGACGAATATCTTATTCTTGGTATAATCAGCAGCGAAACAGGAGAATTCTGGGAGTTTGAAATAGAAAAGGACGCTGATGAGGACCTCGGTATTGAATTTGAGGAGGGGCTTTTAGACAGATACAGATCCTGCCGGAATAAATGTGTTTTCTGCTTTATTGACCAGCTTCCCAAGGGGATGAGGGAAACCATGTATTTTAAGGATGATGATGCAAGACTGTCCTTCCTTCAGGGAAATTATGTCACACTGACGAACATGAGTGACCATGATGTGGAAAGAATATGCTTTTACAGGCTTTCTCCCATCAATGTGTCCATACATACAACGAATCCGGAGCTTCGCTGTAAAATGCTGAACAACCGCTTTGCAGGTGAGGCATTAGATAAGCTTAAGACCTTCTGTGAGGCCGGAATAGAAATAAACGGCCAGGTTGTTCTTTGTAAAAATATGAATGATGGTGAGGAGCTTGACAGAACCCTGAGGGATATCGAGGCATATCTGCCGAATCTTCAGAGTATATCGATTGTACCTGTTGGACTTACGAAATTCAGGGAGGGACTTTGTCCGCTTGTTCCCTTCGATTCGGAGGATGCGAAACGTGTTCTTTCGCAGATTGAGGCAAAGCAGAGGTATTTCCTTGAAAAATACGGACGCAGGATAGTATATGCTTCTGATGAGTGGTATTTAAAGGCCGGGCGTGAGCTTCCGGGGATAGAGGAATATGAGGATTTCCCCCAGATTGAAAATGGTGTCGGTATGCTTCGTTCACTTATCAGTGAGGTTGAAGAGGAAATCGCCTGTCTGAAGGAGAAATATTTAGGGGACGAGGTAAGTGAGCTTTTTGCAGACTGTGATTTTGAGGTTATTACCGGCTGTTTGGCATATGATACAATAAAAATGCTTTGTGAAAGGCTGCAGAAGGAATTTGTCAAGCCTAAAATCACCGTACATGCCATAAGAAACGACTTTTTCGGACCGCAGATAACAGTTGCCGGACTTATTACGGGACAGGATATAATAAAGCAGGTTTCTTCAGACGCCGGGAAGCAGGATGGTGCCCCCGAAGATAAAAATATAAACGGTTCAGGCTATATCCTGATACCCTCCAATATGCTGAAGGCCGATGAAAATGTATTTCTTGACGATATCCGTCTTGAAGAGGTTGAAAGTTCTTTACAAAAAAAGGCCCGTATAGTAAAATCGAGTGGGTCTTCCTTTGTACATGCCTTTATGAAGCAGTATGATTCAGGGGAATTTACCAACGAGCTCAACAAATATGAAGTAAATTAATACTTTGTTTTATATAATGGGAAGGAATGGAAATAAACATGAATAAACCGATAGTTGCGATTGTAGGACGCCCCAATGTGGGTAAATCAACACTATTCAATGCACTTGCAGGAGAACAGATTGCAATTGTTAAGGACTACCCGGGTGTAACCAGGGACAGGATTTATGCTGATACCACCTGGCTTGATTATGCCTTTACACTTATCGATACGGGCGGTATCGAGCCTACAACGGACGATATTATATTAAAATCCATGCGTGAGCAGGCTGAAATCGCTATTGAAACCGCAGATGTCATAATATTCCTTGTAGATGTACGTCAGGGTGTTGTTGATTCCGATTTCAAGGTTGCCGATATGCTCAGACGCTCGAAGAAGCCTATTGTCCTTGCTGTTAATAAGGTGGATGATTTCAAGGCACTGGAGGCGGATGTATATGAATTTTACAACCTTGGAATAGGAGATCCGTATCCGATTTCATCATCAGGAAAGCTTGGCTTTGGAGAGCTGCTTGACGAGGTAATAAAGTATTTTCCCGAGAAGGTGGAGGCAGACGAGGAGGATGAACGCCCGAGAATTGCCATTGTAGGCCGTCCGAATGCAGGAAAATCATCTCTTATAAATAAGCTTGCGGGAAGTGACCGATGCATCGTATCTGATATAGCCGGCACAACACGTGATGCTATTGATACTTCTATTGTTTTTAATGATAAGGAATACATTTTTGTTGATACGGCAGGTCTTCGCAGAAAAAGTAAGATAAAGGAGGACCTTGAGCGTTATTCCATCATAAGAACCGTTGCCGCAGTTGAGAAATCAGACATAGTTGTTCTTCTGATTGATGCTGTTGAGGGTGTAACCGAGCAGGATGCAAAGATTATCGGTATTGCGCATGAACGTGGCAGGGGTATCATTCTTGCCGTAAACAAATGGGATGCCATCGAAAAGGATGACAAGACCATGTACAAGTTCAGGGATAAGATTGTCCAGACATTATCCTTTGTTCCCTATGCGGAGATACTCTTTATATCTGCGCTTACAGGACAGCGTGTGACGAAGCTTTTTGAGTCCATTGAGGTGGTTCTTCAGAATCAGACACTCCGTGTGAAGACAGGTGTTCTGAACGAAATCATGTCAGAGGCTGTTGTCATGCAGCAGCCGCCTACAGACAAGGGCAAGAGACTGAAGCTTTATTACATTACCCAGGTTGGAATCAAGCCGCCCACATTTGTTATTTTCTGCAATGACAAGGAGCTTTTCCACTTCTCTTATAAGAGATATATTGAGAATAAGATAAGGGAGTCCTTCGGCTTCTCAGGTACATCGATCAGGCTGATAATAAGGGAACGCGGCGAAAACGATAAATAGTATTTTGTGTTTGGGGAGGAATGAACATATGGACACGAATCTGGTTGTCCGTATAGGTATCTGTCTTTTGGCAGGGTATCTTGTCGGAAACTTTTCAACGGCCTATGTCATTGGAAAAATTAATCATATTGATATACGTAATTACGGGAGCGGCAATGCCGGAACAACAAATGCCTTCAGGACTCTCGGGAAAAAGGCCGGTATAATAACCTTTATCGGCGATTTTTTCAAGCCGGTCATTCTTATACTTCTGCTGAGATTTGTTGTATTTCCAGATGTTTCATATGTGAAGTTTTTGGAAATAGTAGCCGGCTATGGTTGCGTAATGGGACATAATTTTCCCGTATGGCTCCATTTTCATGGTGGAAAGGGCATTGCTGTAACAGGTGGTGTTTTTGCATCGGTTGACCCGCTTATTTTACCTGTGGGAATTCCGCTTTTTGCAATCATCGTGCTTACGACAAAATATGTATCGCTTGGTTCGCTTGCGATTTCACTGCTGTTTCCCATATGGCTTGCCTTTAGGTTTACGGGAGAGCCCTATTACTGGCTTATAATACTTGTTGCTGCTCTTTATACGGTTTCTGCTTTTATCCGGCACCGGGAGAACATTAAGCGTCTTCTGAACGGTACTGAAAATAAAATCGGTCAGCATGTAAGTATTGAAGATGATGATAAAGAGTTAGAGAAAGTTCACTGATTCATCATTATTTTGACATAATCAGCTGTTATAATAAAAAAAATATTTTGAATATTGTTTTGGAGGTTTGTTTAGAAATGTCTGTAACTGTTCTTGGAAGCGGTACATGGGGTACTGCATTGACGATTTTATTGGCAGATAAGGGCACAGAGGTTGTTTTGTGGTCTAAAATAGAAAATGAGATAAGGGCACTTGAGAGTGACAGGAAAAACATTAAAAACCTGCCCGGGGCTGTGCTTCCCGATTCGGTAAAGCTGACGACGGATATACAGTACGCCGTTGTCGACAGCAACCCTGAACTGATCGTTTTTGCTGTTGCCTCTCCGTATGTAAGACAGACAGCCGCATTTGTGGCACCGTTTATTAAAAAGGGACAGAAGATTGTTAATGTTGCAAAGGGTATCGAGGAGTCTACCCTTGATACGCTGACGGATATTTTAAATGAGGAAATTCCCGATGCTGATATTGCCGTATTAAGCGGCCCTTCACATGCAGAGGAGGTAAGCCGCCTTATTCCCACAACAGTTGTTGTTGCGGCAAAAACAAGGGAAACGGCAGAATTCCTTCAGGATACGTTTATGACAAACCGTTTCAGGGTTTATACAAGTGATGATATAATAGGAGTTGAGCTCGGAGGCTCAATAAAGAATGTTATAGCCCTTGCTGCCGGTATGTCGGACGGTCTTGGCTATGGAGATAATACAAAGGCTGCACTTATGACGCGTGGAATAGCTGAAATCAGCCGTCTGGGCGAGAAAATGGGTGCAAAGCTTGAAACCCTGTGCGGACTTTCGGGAATAGGCGACCTTTTTGTTACCGCAACAAGCCATCATTCACGTAACTGGAATGCAGGCTATCTTATCGGGCAGGGTATGAGTGCCGATGCAGCGATGGAGAAGGTCCAGCAGGTTGTTGAGGGTGTTTACTGTGCAAAGGCTGCACGTGCGCTTGCAAAAAAATATGGAGTCGAAATGCCGATTGTAGAGCAGGTATGTCAGATTCTGTTTGAAAACAAACCGGTAAAGGCTGCCGTTAAATCACTTTTCATGAGAGAAAAGGCTGATGAGCACGGATCGGTTGACTGGGATGATTAAATACTGAATATAGTGTGAAAAATCATATACGCAAATTTTTCACACAGCAATTTGAGTCGCGAGCTCCTCAAATTGTATCCATTAGCCACTCGTAAAACTCGCGGCATGAGGATTAGTATGATATATAAATTAGATAATAAAATTCGCACAAAGTATTGTGTTTGTTTATTACAAAACCGGGTTTATGCCTAAGGCGGAGAGGAAGAAGATTTATTCATTCTTCCTCTTTTTTGTTACAAAATCATTCTACGGGCGTAGATTTGTGTGACTGTAAACATGCTGAAAACAAGGGCTTTTACAATAAACGCCATGTTAAAATCTATTTAATTTTTGACAATTTTCAACAAAACATCCCGGTTTTTTTGTAATTCTTTTGTAATAAATTGTTGACAAAAGGAATGTATAAGACTATAATGGCTACTGTAACAAAATTGTAACAAATAAGTTGGAGATTATAATGGTTAAACGAATTACAGGAAAATTAATTATATTCACTCTGCTTCTTGCGATATTTTGTGTATTGCGCACCGATGTAAAGGCATATGCCAAGGTTGTTTCGGGAGAGAGGGCTCTCGGTGGTTTATCCTACTACCTGGATTTATATTATGAATCCTCAGGAGACAATGATTCTGCATCACTTTTTGCAGAACCTGTCCAGATTCCGGAAAATGTTGCAATTGCAAAGGTAAATGATTATCTGAATATCAGAAGCGGTGCGGGAACATCAAACAGTGTCATCGGTTTTCTTCCTAAAAACGGTATGTGTACCGTGCTTGATGAAAAGGATGGCTGGGCACATATCAAATCAGGTGCGTTGAACGGATATGTTTCAACGGATTACCTCTATATGGGCGAGGAAGGCCGTGAGAAGGCCTTAAAGCTTACAACACTTAAGGCAACCGTAAAGGCAAACAATGTCAATTTCCGTTCTAAGCCCGATACTACAACCTCAAATAATATTCTTACCAAGGTTTCAAACGGTGAGGAGCTTGTCGTAATAGATGAGTGCGTTGTTGCTAAAGACGATGCTACCACACTTTGGGTAAAGTGCTATTGCGATGATATGGAGGGCTATGTATCAAAGGACCTGGTTTCAGTTGCATACGACTGGGATAAGGCAGTTTCAATGACGGAGGTTCTCAACGGGGAATCAACCGTCGGTCTTTCTTCGGTTCGTGTTGCTCTTATAGTAGAGGCCAAGAAGCATCTCGGACTTAAATATGTCTGGGGCGGCAACAGCCTTTCAACAGGTGCTGACTGTTCAGGCTTCTGCCTTGCCGTATACAGGGCAGTAGGTGTTAATACAAAGGGCTGGCCGAGAACAAGCTCCGAGCTTTCAAAGTGCTCACAGGGTAGGACGATTACTCTTGCCCAGGCTCAACCGGGAGACCTTGTATTCTATGGAAATTCCTCGGGAACGGTAAACCATGTTGCACTTTATATGGGCAATGGCCAGATCATTCATGAAAGCGGACGTGCATACGGCTGCAAGATTTCAAATGTAAATTACAGAACAGTCCTTAAGGTAAGAAGCTTTCTTGACTAAGGATATTACCTAAAAACACATAGGGTTATAAGACCGGTATGTTATAAAACAGATAAACAGAGGAATGTGACAAAATAGGTCATTTTATTCCTCTGTTTTTTTGGTTGAAAATATGTTCGTTTCAGTATAAAATAGTAGCTGTGTTTTGTCTATAATGAAATTGAGAGAGGAAGACGTAAACAGATGGAAGAAAAGATGATACCGCGTCATGTGGCCATCATTATGGACGGTAACGGCCGATGGGCTAAAAGGAGACTTCTGCCGAGAGCAATGGGCCATTCGGCAGGGGCGAAGAATGTTGAAACAATCTGTGAAGCAGCCTGGAATATGGGAATAAAGTACCTTACCGTATATGCTTTTTCAACCGAGAACTGGAAAAGAAGCGAGGACGAGGTTACCACACTTATGAAGCTTTTGAAGCAGTATATGGACGGCTGTATTGAAAAAAGCAGAAAAAACAATATGCGAGTCCGTGTAATAGGTGATATTTCAAGGCTCTCGGTGGAAATGCAGGAGGCTATAAGGAAGCTTGAGGACTTTTCAAAGGATTTTGACGGACTTCAGTTTACGGTAGCCTTAAACTATGGTGGACGTGATGAGATAATACGTTCTGTACAGAGCCTTGCCTCGGATGTTAAAAATGGTCTTATAGAGCCTGAGAACATCTCGGAGGAAATGCTTTCGTCGAGGCTTGATACAGGGGAGCTGCCGGATCCGGACCTTCTCATCCGGACAAGCGGAGAGCTTAGGATTTCAAATTTCCTTCTTTGGCAGCTCGCATATACCGAATTTTATTTTACTGATGTATTCTGGCCGGATTTTGATGAAAATGAGCTGAAAAAGGCTGTTGAATACTATGGTGACCGTGACAGGCGCTTTGGTGGAAGAAAGTAGTTAATAAAATGAACACATTTTATATATATTATGATTAGGAGTCTTGAATGGGAAAAGATATTAATAATGATAATTCGTTTTGGATAAGACTGCGCAGTTCAGTTATTCTCATGATTGTTGCCATTGCATCGATTGTACTTGGTGAATGGGTTTTATACGGTGTGCTTGCAGTCATTTCAATGATTGGCCTTATGGAGCTTTATCGTGTGGTAGGGGTAAATAAATCTCTTGCCGGTGCAGTGGGCTATATTGGAGGCGCCGTATGGTTTTTGTATGTTGCACTGAAGCAGTACGGCTTAGAGGGACAGTTGAACATGCAGCTGATAGTTGCAGGCTTTACAGTACTTCTGTTGGGCGTTTATGTACTTACCTTTCCTAAATTTAATTCGGAACAGATTACTATGGTATTTTTCGGACTGTTTTATGTAGCCGTGACGCTTTCATATATCTATATGGTCAGAATGCAGGAGTGCGGTGCTTACACAGTTTGGCTGATTTTCATCGGGTCGTGGGGATCGGATACCATGGCATATGTTGTCGGACGAAAGCTCGGTAAAACAAAAATCGCTCCGAAGCTCAGTCCGAAAAAGTCTCTTGAGGGACTTTTGGGAGGCATTTTCGGTGCCGCACTTATCGGTTTTATTTATGCACTTATATTTAAATCACAGCTTCAGACAAGTTTCTCAAATCCATGTCTTGTCTTTGCAATAGTTGGCGCAGCAGGCTCTGTTGTATCCCAGATAGGCGATATGGCTGCCTCTGCCATCAAGAGAAATAAAAATATCAAGGATTATGGAACACTTATTCCCGGACATGGCGGAATCCTTGACAGATTTGACAGTGTTATATTTATTGCTCCAATAGTTTATTATCTGTTGGAAGTTATGAGATGAGGAGGGGAAACATATGTATTCGTGTCCCAATTGTTCTGCAGGACTCAGGTTTGATATAGCGCGCCAGGCCCTGTTCTGCGATTCCTGTGACTCTGTTTTTGATCCCTATTCGATGCAAAAGGAAACAATTGCAGAGGAACGGCAGTATTTTGAGGTTACCACATTTACGTGTCCTATGTGCGGCGGTGAAATAATCAGCGAGGATAACGAAGCCGCAGCCTTCTGCAGCTATTGTGGCGGTTCGACACTTCTTGAAAGCCGTATCAGCATGGCAAAACGTCCATTTTACATTATTCCGTTTAAAAAGACGAAGCAGGATTGTGTTGAAAGCTATAAGAAGATGATAGGAAAGGTTGTTTTTGCAGACAAAGAGGTGAAGGATCCAAAGAATATCGAGTCCTTCCGTGGCATATATATGCCCTATTGGACCTACAGGTATGAGAAGAACGGACCGGTTGCCATTGAGGGTACGAAAACCTATCAGCGCGGAAACTATGAGTATACAGAGCATCACAGTCTTGGCTTTACTGCGCAGATCAGTTATGACAATATATCGTATGATGCCGCAAGTGCCTTTGCCGACAATCTGAGTGCCGCGATCGCACCCTATAACCAGAATGAGCAGGTTCCCTTTACACCTGCTTTCCTGAGCGGTTTCTATGCCGATGCCAGCGATGTAGCGGGTGATGTATATATAAATGATGGAGCTTCGATTGTTGCAGATGACTGCTTTAAACAGATTAAGCGTGTACCTCCAATCAGCAAATATTCTGTAAAAGAAAAGGCTGCCGAGGCAGGACTGAAGCCTGATTGTACAAATGGAAAGCTCTGCATGTTCCCCGTGTGGTTTATGTGCCTTAGGACAAAGGACAAAAAGGGAGAGGAGAGGGTATCCTATTCTGTTGTAAACGGACAGACAGGTGTTGCTGCGGGAGATGTTCCGATTTCACTCTCCAAATACATACTTATTTCGGCAATTGCAGGTGCAGTTTTATTCTTAATCCTTAATTTTATATTTAATATTACTCCTTCGCCGAAGACGGTTACCTGGATTTCACTTATAGGCACTATTGTTATGTATGGAATATACTGCTCGCGTGAAAAGAAGATACAGCAAAGACTTGAGGGAACTGACGATGCCGGACTGGTAAGTGTCCAGAAGGCGGAAATTCCCAAAGAAAAAAAGAAAGTAAAGAACCCCAGGACCTTTGTGTGGATTTCATGGTTAATCGCAGGAATTATATTTTTCGTAAATCCTGTCGGTGACGAACCGTATTATTTAAGTTCTGCAGTTTCAATGGCTTTGATTATTAAAATGATTATACAGATTGTCGGCAGATTTAATAAGCTTACTACCAGAAAGCTGCCGCAGTTTAACCGAACGGGAGGTGATGACAGTGCGCAGAACATTCAGTAAATTAATATGCGTCCTGTTTGCGGTATTTCTTTTTATCGGCCGGACTCCTGTATTTGCCGATGGACTGAGCTTATATGCCGAAAATCCGGAAACGGGCTATGAAGCAAGAATTTATGACGAGGCAGGTCTTTTTACCGAGGAGGAGGCACGTGAGATTTACGAGCTTCTTTACAACATCACCGGGATATCAAACGCCATGGTTTTTACGGTGAACGAAAATCCCTACGGATATTCCGAAAGCAGCAACCGGTATGAAAAGGAACTCTGTACAGAAGTTTATGACTATTTTTACGGCTACGATTCCTACGGACAATATGAAAACGCTGTAATCCTCCTTATAGATATGGACACACGCTGGGTATATATATACCGTGAGGGTGATGTTAAATCAGAGCTTACTGAGGGCAAGAGTGATTCTATAACGGATAATATTTACCGTTATTTATCAGATGGCGAGTATGCTGAGGGTGCAAAGAAGGCCGTAAACCAGATTAATTCCGTACTTGGCGGAAAAGCAATCTTCGAGCCCATGAAGCTTATCAGCAATCTTTTTATTGCAATGACTATAGCCTTTATTGTGACCTATATCATTGCTTCAAGAGGGGCAAAGGCGCATAAACCGGGTAATGAAGAGCTTCTCAGATATGCAATAAGGAATTTTGAACACGGAACGATTAACGATATTCATTTGAGAACCGACAAGCGTTACAATCCGCCGAGCAGCAGCGGAGGCGGTCACGGTGGCGGCGGAGGCGGAGGCGGCCACGGAGGTGGCGGAGGTCACAGATTCTGATGAAAAATTTATGTATTCTCGGCTCTACCGGTTCCATCGGTACCCAGACAATCGATATTATAGGCAGGCATGGCGGCTATAAGGTACGTTCACTTTCTGCCAATACGAATATTGATATTCTTGAAGAACAGATTGAAGCCTTATCCCCAAGGAAGGTATGTGTTTACGATAAGGATAAGGCGGGGATTCTTGCAGCCCGGCTGAAAAACAGCAGCGTTGAAGTACTAACCGGTATGGAGGGCTTATGTGAGCTTGCCGGGGACCCTGAAAATGAAATGACGGTAACGGCGCTTGTCGGAATGATAGGAATCCGTCCTACCATGGAGGCAATAAAGGCAGGAAGTGATGTTGCGCTTGCAAACAAGGAGACACTTGTTACTGCCGGACATTTAATTATCCCTATGGTAAAGGAAAAGGGGGTCCGTCTTCTTCCGATTGACAGCGAGCATTCGGCTATTTTTCAGAGCCTGCAGGGAAAATATGGTCCGGGCGGCGACTATAGGGCATGGAGCGGAAATCCTGAAATTGAGAAGATACTTCTGACGTGTTCGGGCGGACCCTTCAGGGGTATGAGCTATGAGGAACTGAAAAAAATGACGGCTGCGGATGCATTGAAGCATCCAAACTGGTCTATGGGCAAAAAAATCACCATAGATTCTGCTACGCTTGTAAACAAGGCACTTGAGGTAATGGAGGCAAAATGGCTTTTCAACGTTGATGTTGATAATATTAGCGTTGTCATTCAGCCTAAGAGCATTATCCATTCGGCGGTACAGTTTATTGACGGCTCGATAGTCGCACAGATCGGTGTTCCGGATATGAGGCTTCCAATTCAGTATGCCCTTTATTATCCGGACAGAAAGCCCTTAGACTGCGGCAGGATTGATTTATTTGAGCTTGGCAGGATCGATTTTGCAAGACCGGACTATGATACCTTCAGAGGTCTTAAAACAGGTATTGAGGTTGCAAAAAAGGGTGGCAGTGCATGTACCGTATTCAATGCGGCAAATGAGTATGCTGTCGGAAAATTCCTTAAGGGAGAAATTGGTTTTACAAATATTTATGATATTATCGATACGTGCCTTGAAAAGCATGAATTTATTGAGAATCCCGATCTTGAGCAGATACTTGAGACCGAGGAATGGACGGTGAATGCAGCGAGGGAAGCAATGTATATGCTGTTCAGGATGAAAAAAATGTTTTAGAAAGTGATGGATCTGTAAATGGGTAAAGCAGTAAGTATTTTGATAGGTATACTGATTTTCAGTATGATTATCATTTTTCACGAGCTTGGGCATTTGATTGTTGCAAAAAAGAACGGAATCTGTGTTCCTGAGTTTTCACTTGGTATGGGACCGAAGCTGTTCGGCTTCAAAAAGGGAGAAACCTCCTACGTCGTCAGACTTTTTCTGATAGGAGGAGCCTGTCAGCTGCTTGGTGAGGACGAAAACATGGATGATGAAAGGGCCTTTAATTCAAAGGGACCCTGGGCACGTTTTGCAGTAATTTTTGCCGGCCCCTTTTTCAATTTCATTATGGCCTTTGTCCTTGCAGTAATCATTATTACCATTCTGGGCTATGATCCCTGTAAGGTTCAGTATGTATATGAGGAGAGCGCTGCGGCAAATACAGTGTTTAAAACCTGTGATGACGGAGAAGAGCTGACTGTCACCGGTATGCAGCCGGGCGATATCATCATCAGATACGACGGAAAAAAGTATTCACTGTGCCGTGAGCTTATGATAAGCTTCCAGTTCGACGAGATGGACGGCTCTGATATGGAAATTGAGTTTGAACGTGACGGAAGACGGTACAGAGGTGTGCTTAAACCGGATGCAATTAAGAAGTATACCTGCGGCTTTACATATTCTCCTTCAACAGATCCGTGTGAATTATCTGAGGTTACAAAGGATGGTGCCTTTGATAAGGCAGGCGTGAAATCGGGAGATGTAATTGTAAAAATTGATGGTACGGATATAGCCTCCGGTGAGGAGCTGAATACCTACCTTGATGAGCATCCCTTCGGCGATGCCGAGGTAAAGCTTACACTTGAGCATCATGGCAATCCCTACGACGTTACGGTTAAGCCGGTATATAGTGAAAGATATATTACGCCAAATTATGCCGTAAACAGTGTTGGTATTCTTTTTGACCACAACGACAGGGTGGATGCAAATCCCCTTCAGGCCTTAAAGTATGGTGCAGTTGAGGTTAAATACTGGATTGTAACGACTATAAAGAGTCTCGGACAGCTTTTTACGGGAAAACTCAGTGGAGATGATATAGGTGGACCGGTAAGGGTGGTATCGGAGCTTGATAATACCATACAGCGTTCAAAGTCTGACGGACTTCTCTATGTTGTTGTAAATCTTATGAACTGGGCAATCCTTCTTAATGCAAACCTTGGAATAATGAACCTTTTACCGCTGCCTGCACTTGATGGCGGAAGACTGGTATTCATTGTGATTGAGCTTCTGCGCGGAAAGCCCATTGACAAGCAGAAGGAGGGCTGGGTCCATGCAATCGGAATAGTCATTCTGCTCGCACTGATGGTTGTTATATTCTTTAATGATATTAAAAATGTATTCTTCTAAAAATCTTGAAATACGGTGGGAATATGATAAGAGAGAAAACTAAAGCAGTCAGAATCGGCAGTGTAACAATAGGGGGCGGTAATCCCGTTGCATTGCAGTCGATGTGTAATACAAAAACCGAGGATGTGGCAGCTACTGTCGCACAGATTAACAGACTTGCTGCAGCAGGCTGTGATATCATAAGGGTAGCGGTGCCCCATATGGAGGCAGCACAGGCAATAAAGGAGATTAAAAGGCAGATAAGTATTCCGCTTGTTGCAGACATACATTTTGATTATAAGCTTGCTCTGGCCGCAATGGAGAACGGGGTGGATAAGGTCAGGATAAATCCCGGGAATATCGGTGTTGAAAGGAATGTTGAAGAGGTTGTAAATGCAGCAAAGCACTACGGTGTTCCTATCCGTATCGGAGTAAACAGCGGTTCACTTGAAAAGGGACTGGTTGAAAAGTATGGCGGTGTTACTGCGGAGGGACTTGTCGAGAGTGCACTTTCGGAGGTCGCTGCCCTTGAAAAATTCGGCTTTGAGAATATTGTTATCAGTATTAAGTCATCGGATGTTCTTATGGCAATAAGGGCTCATGAAATGATAGCCGAAAGAACACCGTATCCGCTTCATGTGGGAATAACCGAGACAGGACTTGTTTCGGAGGGTAGCATTAAATCTGCAATAGGTATCGGTGTAATCCTGTATGAGGGAATCGGTGATACAATACGTGTTTCCCTTACCGGAGACCCGCTTGAGGAAATTTATGCAGGAAGACAGATACTGAAAAACCTTGGCTTGAGGAAGGGTGGAATCAACCTTGTTTCATGTCCGACCTGCGGAAGAACAAATATTGACTTAATAGGACTGGCTTCAAAGGTTAAGCAGCTGATAGACACCTATGAGACAGAAAAGGATATAAAGGTTGCCGTAATGGGATGCGTCGTAAACGGTCCCGGAGAGGCCCGTGAGGCCGATTTGGGAATTGCCGGCGGAAAGGGAGAAGGCCTGATTTTCAGGAAGGACCGGATTATCTGCAAGGTAGCTGAGGAAGAGCTTCTGGAATATTTTAAAAGGGAGCTTGATGTATTGGTTAGGGAAGGATGATTTGATTGAAATTTTTTGAGGCATTTGAAGGGCTGTATTCGGATGACAGGGTGAAAAAGCTGTTTCTCGATGCGGAGGTTGACCGTATCACCCAGTCCGACGGACAGCATTGTATAGATATATATGTGGAGTCTCCGGTTTTTATTAAAACAGGTGATAAAGCGGTAATGGAAGAGCAGCTTTTCAAACAGGTTTTTATGAAGGTCAACCTGAATGTGAAGCTGCACCTTCGTTATAATGTCCGGGAACGCGGTGATTTTGACAGTGTATGGGACAAATACGGCGGATATATTCTGGAGGAGCTGGACAAAAAATCAGGACTTTTGGGAAGCATCTACAGAAATTCGAAGATTTCGACCGTTGACGGGAAAATACTTATAGATATGCCGGAAAGCTTTGTGCACAAGGAGGTTGAGGCACGTATTTCCGAAATTATAGGTGAATTTCTTGATGATGGCTTCGGAATAAAAAGTGATATCCGTTATTCCTATCATGAGGTTAAGAAAAAGCCCGAGGACGAGTTTGATTATTATACCAGGTCCATGGATGAATATATGCTGGCAAAGGGTTCAGGAAAATCCGATGGAAATGGCGAAGGTGAGCAGAAGGAAGAGTCCGCTGACAAGGAGACCGCTGACAAGGAGACCGCTGAGCCTAAAACAGCTGCCGTTTCCAATGAAAAAACCGTTTCAAAGGAGACAGGGGCAGAAAAGACACAGAAAGCGGATGCAAATAAGCCTGCAGTCGGTAATGGAGGCTTTGACCGTTCAAAATTCCAGAAACGAAGGATTATTCCTGATGACCCTGAAGTGTTCTACGGCTCGAATGTTGAAGGCGATATAACAAAGATTGCCGATATTATAGATGATATGGGTGAGGTTGTCGTGCACGGAATGGTACTCCGTGTACTTGACCCCATAACGACAAAAAAGGGTTCAATCATTTATAAATTCTATTTTACCGATTTTACGGATACCATCAGTTGTAAGCTTTTCCTTTCAAATGATGAGGATAAGGAAAATATTCCGAAGAAGGTTAAGAAGGGTAATTTCCTGAAAATAAAGGCCCTGGCTATTATTGATGAATACGAAAAGTCCAAGGAGACAACACTACAGTCTGTTAGGGGCATAAGACCTGCAGACGACTTCCGTGTAAAAAGGAAGGACAATGCGGAGGTTAAGCGTATTGAGCTTCATGCCCATACCCAGATGAGCGATATGGACGGGGTAATAAATGCAAAGGATTTGGTGCAGAGGGCATTTAAATGGGGCTGGAGAGGTGTCGCCATTACCGACCATGGTGTTGTACAATCCTTCCCCATTGCAAACCATGCACTCGATCCGAAGAGCTTTTCCGATCCCGAAGAGGCTGAACGGGCAAAGAATTTTAAGATAATATACGGATGCGAGGGCTATCTTGTGGACGATGAGCCGGATACGGTTACGGACCGCAAGGGACATGTTTATAAAAAGGGTGAGGATGGAAGGTACAGCGATGAGGATATCAGGAAAATGCCCTCATATCATGTTATTTTCCTGTGTATGAATGATACCGGACGTATCAATCTTTACAGGCTTGTTTCCGATTCGCATCTTAAATATTTCGGTGGTGTTCCCGGCAGACCGAAAATCCCGAAGAGCGTGGTTGCACAGAACAGAGAGGGAATACTTATCGGTTCAGCCTGTGAGGCGGGTGAGCTTTTCAGGGCTATAGTACATGAAAAGCCTGCCGAGGAGGTTGCCAGAGTTGCAAAATTCTATGATTATTATGAAATTCAGCAGATAGGCAACAATGAATATATGATTGAGAGCGAGGATTTTCCCGAAATACAGAACAACAACGATTTGATGAGAGTTAACAGGAAAATTGTCGATCTTGCAGAAGCTGACGGAAAGATGTGCGTTGCAACCTGCGACGTACATTTCATGGATCCCGAGGATGAGATATACCGGCGTATCATAATGGCCTCGAAGGGCTATAAGGATGCGGATAAGCAGGCCCCGCTTTATATGCATACGACAGAGGAAATGCTTGCTGAGTGCAGGTATCTGGGAGATGAGAAGGCTTATGAGGTTGTTGTCGCAAATCCAAATAAGATTTTCGATATGTGTGAGAAGATTTCACCTGTACGTCCCGACAAGGCCCCTCCGGTAATTCCGGATTCGGATAAGACGCTTCGTGAAATCTGTGAAACAAGGGCACATCAGATTTATGGCCCGGAGCTTCCGAAGCCGGTTAGTGAACGTCTGGAGCATGAGCTGGATTCAATTATCAAAAACGGCTTCGCGGTTATGTACATTATTGCCCAGAAGCTGGTATGGAAATCAAATGAGGACGGGTATCTGGTAGGCTCCAGAGGCTCTGTAGGTTCGTCCTTTGTTGCAAATATGGCGGGTATTACGGAAATCAACGCCCTGCCGCCGCATTATTATTGTCCTGAGTGCCATTACAGTGATTTTGATTCGGATACCTGCAAGGAATTTGCCGCAAAATCAGGGTGCGATATGCCTGATAAGGACTGTCCCGTCTGCGGTGCGAAGCTCGTTAAGGAGGGACATAATATTCCCTTTGAAACTTTCCTCGGCTTTTACGGTGACAAGGAGCCGGATATTGACCTGAATTTCTCGGGAGAGTATCAGAGCAAGGCACACGACTATACGGAGGTAATATTCGGACCCGGACAGACCTTCCGTGCCGGTACGATAGGCTCTCTGGCGGACAAGACGGCCTTCGGCCTTGTTTCGAAGTATGCCGAGGAGCATGGGCTTATTATGCGTGACGCGGAGAAGGAACGTATAGCCGGGGGCTGTGTAGGTGTAAGGCGTACTACCGGACAGCATCCAGGCGGAATTGTTGTACTGCCGTTAGGCGAGAATATCTATTCCTTTACGCCGATACAGCATCCGGCAAACGATATGACCACGCCGACCATTACTACTCATTTTGAATATCATTCAATAGACCACAATCTGTTAAAGCTTGATATTCTCGGTCATGATGACCCGACCATGATTCGAATGCTTGAGGATCTGACAGGGGTTGATGCAAAAACAATACCCATGGACGATCAGAAGGTTATATCGCTGTTTGAATCCTGCGAGGCGCTTGGAGTCACTCCTGACATGATTGATGGAGTAGAGCTCGGAAGTCTCGGACTTCCGGAGCTTGGTACAAACTTTGTAATGCAGATGCTTAAGGATACAAAACCGAAATGCTTTTCGGACATGGTAAAAATTGCCGGTCTTTCACACGGTACCGACGTATGGCTCGGAAATGCCCAGTATTACATTCAGCGCGGTGACTGTACGCTGGCTACCGCCATCTGTACCCGTGATGACATCATGATTTATCTGATAAGCATGGGACTTGAGCCGGGTCTTGCCTTTAAAACGATGGAATCCGTACGTAAGGGCAAGGGACTTAAGCCTGAAATGGAATCGGCAATGATAGAGAATAATGTACCGGAATGGTATATTGAGTCCTGCAAGAAGATTCAGTACATGTTCCCGAAGGCTCACGCGTGCGCCTATATGATGATGGCCTTCAGAATCGCATATTTTAAAATATATTATCCGCTTGCCTATTATGCTGCCTATTTCAGCATCCGTGCCGCAGATTTTAATTATGAAAAAATGTGCATGGGTAAGGAGCATCTTTTAAAATGCATGAAGGAGCTTCAGACTAAAACGGAGAAGCTTTCCGCAAAGGAACAGGGAGAATATGACGATATGCGTTCCGTTCTTGAATTCTATGCGCGCGGCTTTGAATTTATGCCGATTGATATTTACAGGGCTACGGCACGCCATTTCCTGATTATAGACGGAAAACTCATGCCGTGCCTGAATTCGATTTCAGGACTTGGGGACAAGGCTGCGGAGCAGATTTATGACGCTTCATCCAAGTATAAATTTGTGTCAAGGGATGATTTCAAGAACCGCTGCAAGGTTGGTGAAACGATGTGTGAGCTTATGGCGGATCTCGGAATTCTCAGCAATCTTCCAAAATCGGACCAGATGTCCTTTGAGGATTTCTTCCAAATGCAGTGATTTCAAGCGTTTTTTGGTCTGCTAAAGGCACCGTAATATTTTTTGGAAACTTATAAAAAAAGTACTTGCATTTATAATGAATCTGTGATAATATATCACTGTTGTCGTTGGACAGCAGTGAAATGGCGAATTGGTCAAGCGGCTAAGACGCCGCCCTCTCACGGCGGAAACAAGGGTTCGATTCCCTTATTCGTCATTGCATCCCGAAATCGTTATGGTTTCGGGATTTTTTTATACTTATTCATCAGAGATTATTAGGTACACATGGCTTATGAATAAGGACCTTACAGACACTGAACGGTAACGGGAGTCAGCAGAGCGTCTGTAAATAATACAGACATAAATAAAAGATGGAAAGAATTCCAATAAAGGCTTGACATTAGTAAATAAATTCATTAAAATTAATGGTTGTATGATAAATTGAACTTTCTATTGACCAAATTTAGAAAGTACAAATTATAAAGTGTAATTATTTACATTATACAAACAATAATTTAATATTGGAGGTGCTCCTACGTGGACGTTTTATCGTTAGTCGTAGGTCTTGGCATTGGTATAGTTATTGCGGTGATTCTTGCATTTGTTGTTAAAAGCAATGTTACGAAATCAGCTTCCGTGAATGCTGTTGAGAATTTCAAGCAGCAGGAGGAGGCCACAATCGGAAGTGCTCAGACACGTGCAAAGGAAATTATCGATGAGGCTAATAAGACAGCTGAGGCCAGCAAACGAGAAGCTCTTGTAGAAGTCAAGGAAGAATCCTTACGTCAGAAAAAGGAACTCGAAAGGGAAACCCGCGACCGTAAGAATGAACTCCAGCATTATGAGAACAGAGTGCTGAAGAAGGAAGAAAACCTTGATCGGAAAACAGAAGCATTAGAGCGCAAGGAAGCCAAAATTACTCTGAAGGAAGTTGAACTTGATAAACTCAGGGCAGAGCTTGAAGAAGCCCGTGAGAAGGAAGTTCAGGAGTTAGAGAAAATTTCTGGCTTGACCTCCGAACAAGCAAAGGAATATCTGCTTAAAACTGTTGAAGATGAAGTAAAACACGAAACTGCTGTTTTAATTAAGGACCTGGAGGCAAAGGCAAAGGAAGAGGCTGATAAAAAAGCCAAGGAACTTATCATTACCGCTATCCAGAAAACAGCAGCAGACCACGTGGCAGAGGCTACAATTTCCGTAGTACAGCTGCCCAGTGACGAAATGAAGGGACGAATCATCGGACGTGAGGGACGTAACATCAGAGCCCTTGAGACCCTGACAGGTGTTGATCTTATTATTGATGATACACCTGAAGCTGTTGTTCTTTCCTGCTTTGATCCTGTAAGACGTGAGGTTGCAAGAATTGCCCTTGAACGTCTGATTATTGACGGTCGCATACATCCGGCAAGAATCGAGGAAATGGTTGAGAAGGCACAGAAAGAGGTTGAACAGATGATCCGTGAAGAGGGTGAGGCTGCAATGCTTGAGGCAGGCGTTCACAACCTTCATCCCGAGCTTATCAGATTACTTGGTAAGATGAAATTCAGAACCAGTTATGGTCAGAATGCATTGAAGCATTCAATTGAGGTTGCCATCCTTAGTGGACAGCTTGCCGGTGAACTCGGATGCGATGTCCGTATCGCCAAGCGTGCAGGTCTTCTGCATGATATCGGTAAGTCAGTCGATCAGGAAATGGAAGGCACTCATGTTCAGATCGGTGTAGACCTCTGTAAGAAGTATAAGGAATCAGCGATTGTCATTAATGCGGTTGAGGCTCATCACGGAGATGTTGAGTTCCAGTCACTTATTGCCTGCATTGGTCAGGCGGCTGATGCAATTTCGGCAGCACGTCCCGGTGCAAGAAGAGAGACGGTTGAGACCTATACTAACAGACTTAAACAGTTGGAAGATATTACCGGAAGCTTTAAGGGAGTCGAGAAGTCCTTTGCTATCCAGGCGGGTAGAGAGGTGTGCGTAATGGTTGCTCCCGGGCAGATTTCTGATGATGATATGGTATTGCTTGCCCGTGAAATCTCAAAGAAGATTGAACAGGAGCTTGAATATCCCGGCCAGATTAAGGTCAATGTCATCCGTGAATCAAGAGCTACGGATTATGCTAAGTAAAAAATTAAGCCATGGGCAAAAGCCCGTGGCTTTTTTTTAATTTTTTCTCTTTACAAACAGATAAAAATATGCGAAAATGTCAGCGTATGTGTGCAGGGAAGAGCATGGCTATACATGCAGGATATGCTCTGAACACTAATTTATATCATGAAAGGAGTTTCACAAACATGACTTATACTCATGAAGTAGAAATGATGTGCCCCGTTGCTAAGGGTGCAAAGCATGATCCGGCTCCTATCCCTCAGGAAGGACAGTGGACAAAGGTTAAAAAGGTTGAAGAAATCAACGGATTTACACATGGTATCGGCTGGTGTGCACCTCAGCAGGGCTGCTGCAAGCTTTCACTTAATGTAAAGAACGGTATCATTCAGGAGGCTCTTGTTGAGACACTCGGATGTTCAGGAATGACCCATTCAGCAGCTATGGCAGCTGAAATTCTTCCCGGCAAGACAGTTCTTGAGGCTATGAACTCAGACCTTGTATGCGATGCTATCAACACCGCAATGAGAGAGCTTGCTCTTCAGATTATCTATGGTCGTACACAGTCTGCATTCTCAGAGGACGGACTTGCTATCGGTGCCGGACTTGAGGATCACGGAAAGGGTCTCAGAAGCCAGGTTGGTACAATGTACGGAACACTTGCAAAGGGTCCCCGTTACCTTGAAATGGCTGAAGGCTATGTTACAGGTATTGCTCTTGATGCAAACGACGAAATCATCGGTTACCAGTTTGTAAACCTTGGAAAGATGACAGATTTCATCAAGAAGGGTGATGATCCCACAACAGCATGGGAGAAGGCTAAGGGCCAGTATGGTAGAGTTGATGATGCAGTTAAGATCATCGATCCCAGAAAAGAATGATAACAGGAGGAGAAAAAAATGGCTTTATTTGAATCATACGAAAGAAGAATTAACCAGATAAATGCAGTTCTTGCTCAGTATGGCATCTCCTCTATCGAGGAATGCGAGACTATTACAAAGAACGCAGGTCTTGATGTTTATGCAATGGTAAAGAAGATTCAGCCCATCTGTTTTGAAAATGCATGCTGGGCTTATACAGTTGGTGCAGCTATCGCAATCAAGAAGGGCTGCAGAAGAGCAGCAGATGCTTCAGCAGCAATCGGTGAGGGCCTTCAGGCTTTCTGTATTCCCGGTTCTGTAGCTGACCATCGTAAGGTTGGTCTTGGCCATGGTAACCTTGGCAAGATGCTCCTTGAAGAGGATACAGAGTGCTTCTGTTTCCTTGCAGGACATGAGTCCTTTGCAGCTGCTGAAGGCGCTATCGGTATCGCTGAGAAGGCAAACCGTGTTCGTAAGAAGCCCCTCAGGGTTATCCTTAACGGTTTAGGAAAGGATGCAGCTCAGATTATTTCACGTATCAACGGCTTTACATATGTTGAGACACAGATGAACTACTTCACAGGTCAGGTTGAAGAGGTTTCACGTCATTCATATTCAGAAGGTCTTCGTGCAAAGGTTAACTGCTACGGTGCAGATGACGTTACAGAGGGCGTTTCAATCATGTGGAAGGAGGGTGTTGACGTTTCCATCACAGGTAACTCAACAAATCCTACCCGTTTCCAGCATCCCGTTGCAGGTACTTACAAGAAGGAATGTGTTGAGAAGGGTAAGAAGTACTTCTCAGTAGCATCAGGCGGCGGAACAGGACGTACACTTCATCCCGATAACATGGCTGCAGGTCCTGCTTCATACGGTATGACAGATACAATGGGACGTATGCACAGTGATGCACAGTTCGCAGGTTCTTCATCAGTTCCCGCTCACGTTGAGATGATGGGTCTTATCGGTATGGGTAACAACCCCATGGTTGGTGCTACAGTTTCAATTGCTGTAGCTGTTCAGGAAGCTTTCGATAACGGAAAGTGCTGATTGGATTGAATTCTAATTAAATTACTTATTTATAATGAGCTATTGTTCTTGCAATAGCTCATTTTTTATTGTAAAATTGACTTTGTATCTGTGTTAATTGTATAAGTAGCTGCTTATTATTGGAGATTAGGTGGATTTTTATGAGAGGAAATAATAAACTTAAGCTGATTACTAAAATTTCTGTTTCTGCTGCAGCTGCCGTGATTGTATTTCTGTGTTCATTTAACGGCCTGCTTGGTAATGTGGATGACAGATTCTGTGATTTTGTTTATCAGTCTCAGGATGTATCCTATCTGCCGATGTCAATTGTAATGATTGACGATAAAACCCTGCAGTCTACGGATGTAAAGTATTCTGACTGGAGCAGGCAGGTATATGCCGATCTGATAAACACACTTTGTACCGATGAATATTCACCTGCCGTGATTGTATTCGATATTCTGTTTACAGGCAATAAATATGATTCTGATGGAAAGGTTGATGCCGGCGACATAGCCTTTGCAAAGGCAGCTGAAAGAGCCGGCAATGTAATTGCAGGAATAAACATTGTATATGATGAGACACTCGAGGGAAGAAATGATTCTGCCATAATCAATACAAGGCATATTTCTGATGTTTCCTATCCGTATAAGGAATTGCGTGATGCGGTATCCTTCGGATATACGAACGAACAGACGGATGTAGATAATTATGTCAGGAATGTTATACCGGTTGTAAGGGACGGGGACATTAATCTTGACTGTCTTGCATTATCGGCACTAAAACAATTCATAAGCTTTTATGAAACGAATGAAGGCTACAGGACTGCTCATCCGGAATTAGCCTCCTTAAAGGATAATTCCTATCTGTCACCGGAAATGTCGCTGTACCGTTTCTCGTATACGAGTGCACCGCAGTCGGATGAAATAGCCGATCATGTTTCTTTATGTGATATTCTTGATGGAAAGGTTTCGGCCCTGAATTTTAAAAATAAAATTGTCCTTGTCGGAGCGTATGCCCCGGGCTTCCAGGATTCCTTCAATGTGCCCCTGTCCTCTGATGACCCGGATATTTCAAATTCCATGTACGGAGTTGAAATACATGCAAATATTATACAGGCGCTTGCAGAGGAAAAGCTTCAGAAAAAGCTGTCTGACGGAGGGCTGGCGCTTCTTTCGGTTATTTATGCACTTATAGCAGGTGTTTTCTGCTTCCTTATGTTCAGACTCAGGATTAAAAAGGGTGCGATTGTAGGTCTGCCTGTTTGTGCCCTGATTATCGCAGCAGGAAAAACATGCTATTCAAACGGAAAGTATATATATCTCCTGATACCTCTTGTTGCGATGGTGCTTATATACATCGGTTTTATCATATTCTTTTATTCGGCGACCAAGCTTGAGAAAAGCAGGATTAATAAGGCCTTTAAGATGTATGTTGCCCCTGAAATCGTTGACGAGATGACAGCGGATGGCAGCTTTTCCCTTCATCTTGGTGGAAGGAATAAGGATATTGCCGTGCTGTTTGTTGATATAAGAGGCTTTACCACAATGTCCGAATCCCTGAAGCCGGAGGAGGTTGTAGAGGTATTAAATGAGTATTTCGCAATTGTAACCGATGCAATTTTCAAAAATAAGGGAACTCTGGATAAATTTATCGGTGATGCGGCAATGGCTGTATTTAATTCTCCCTTTGACCTGGATGACTATGTCTACCGTGCAGTATGCACTGCAATTGATATTGCTGCAGGCTCGGATATTATCCGCGATAAGTTTTTGGAGCGCTTTGGGAAAACAGTCAATTTTGGAATCGGTGTGAACTGTGGTGAGGCGACAATCGGAAATATAGGAAGCCCCTTCAGGATGGATTATACGGCTATCGGTGATACGGTAAATACTGCCTCGCGTCTGGAGAGCAATGCTCCTGCAGGTACAATCCTTATCAGTGAGGAGGTAAAATCACGGCTTGGTGACAGGATAATTACCGAACAGGTAGGTGAAATCCCGCTTAAGGGTAAGAACAAGAGCATTATGGTTTACAAGGTTCTCGGACTGGCAGAAGTATAATATGTGTTTTTATTTGGAGGAGTTATGGTACTGGAATGTATCCCTGATTATAAAAAAATAGAATATTGGACCTCTCTTTCGGAAAAATACGGGCTGGCATTTGAGTACAATGATTTTTTCAGACCTGAGGTAATGGATGATAAGGCACTGATGGAAAAAATAGCGGGTATATACTGCTCCTGCGGACGCTCTGTTGAGCAGGATACAATGCACGGAGCGTTCCTTGATATCTGTATAAACAGCCATGATTCGCTTATCCGCGAGGCCTCTGCCTACAGGGTTGAGATGAATCTGGACCTTGCCTGCAGGATGGGACTAAGGGCTGTTGTATTCCATACAAATTATATTGTTGGCTTTAAGTCTGCAAATTACCGTATGACATGGGTTGACAGGAATGAGGCTTTTTGGAGGCAGATGTGCGGGAAATACAGCAGTATCAACATTTACCTTGAAAATATGTTTGATGAGTCACCTGTTCTTTTAGCCTCGTTAGCAGAGCGGCTTGCTGATGTAATGAATTTCGGTGTATGCTTAGATATTTCACATGCCGGTCTTTTCGGGGCAGGGGTTGATGCTTTTGTAGACAGCCTGTACCCGTATGTCCGTCATATCCATATTAACGATACGGACGGTCTCGAGGATTGCCACCTTGCAGTCGGAGACGGTGTGACGGACTGGCAGATTTTGAAATCTGCAAGGCTTATGCAGAATAATCCCTCTGTACTGATTGAGGTCAATGAGGCTGAAAAGCTTCTTAAATCGATAAATTATCTGCAGGAAAGAATACTCTGACACTCAGAGGCTTTACAGGTTAATTAAAATGAAATTACAGGAGTTTGTTTATTGATATGAAAGTCACAAAGGATTTACAGAGAATACTTGATATTGCGTTAAACCTGACAGCAGAAAAGAATTATTCCACACTTCTTGATTCTATTTTAAGCGAGGCCATGGAAATTGCCAATTGCGATGCCGGAACCTTATATATCATAAGGAATGATAAGCTTGAATTTATGATAATGAGGAATAAATCAATGGGGGTTTATCAGGGCGGAAACGGTGAGCCGATAGCCATGATGCCTCCTCTTGAAATCGACGGTAAGTCGGTTGCTTCCTATGTTGTCATTCACAGAAAGCCTGTAAATATAGAGGATGTATATACAGACAGTACCTTTGACTGGCAGGGTCCCAAAACCTATGATTCGATTACCGGCTATAGGACAAAATCACAGCTTGTTGTTCCTCTTATCAATCATGAGAAGCGTGTAATCGGTGTGCTTCAGCTATTAAATGCCCTGGATGATGAAGGAAAGCCCTATATATTTGACGAGGACGATGAGAAGATAGTATTTTCAATTGCTTCTGAGGCTGCCATTTCACTATCAAACATGATAATGATCCAGCAGTTGAGCGATATGTTAAATTCCTTTGTATCCTCAATGACTGCCGCAATTGATGAAAGCACCCCGTACAATGCAAACCATACGAGAAATGTTGCAAAGTATTGTGAGATGGCGGCCTGCTATATCAATAAACAGCACGAAGCCGGTCTGTGTGGGCATTATATTGATGAAAGTGACAGAAAACAGCTTTATATGGCAGCGATGCTTCACGATGTAGGTAAGCTGATTACACCGAAGGAGATTATGAACAAGCCGGACAGACTTGATTACCGTCTGCCGATTATGGAGCAGCGCTGGAAGTACATCAGGCAGATTATGAAAACGGATATGCTTGAGAAGAAATATACGGAAAAGGAATATACCGATCTGTGTGCACAGTTTGATATTGACTGCGAGTGCATACGCCAGTATAATAAAGCCGGATTTCTTGATGATACAAAGCTGAAAAAGATAGAAAGTCTTAAGGGAACTGCCTTTACAGGTATTGACGGAGAATGTGTTGAATTCATTACCGATGAGGAAGTACACGAAATGCTTGTCAGCAAGGGAACGCTTACGGCTGAGGAGCGTGACATTATTGAAAAGCATGTTGTGTATACGGATAAAATCCTTTCGGAAATCAATTTTGGTGACAGCTATGCCAGGGTAAGATTTCTTGCAGGCGCACATCATGAATATCTGAACGGATCAGGATATCCTAAAAGGCTTGATTCGAACAGCCTTCCGATAGAGGTCAGGATTATGACTATCATGGATATATACGATTCGCTTACGGCTGATGACCGTCCTTATAAAAAGGCAGTACCTGCGGAAAAGGCTTATGATATACTACGTTCCATGGTGAATGAGGGAAAGCTTGATCCTGAGCTTGTGGAATTATGCATAGAGTGCCTGAAGCAGGAGGCATAAGTGATAAATGTTTCTGTTCTGCTTTAGGTGGCTTCAGGAACGGACTTATTTTGTTCTTAAAGAAAAAATATCAGGTTATATTTCTGTTTGATGCTCATTAAAACAGAATAATAATTGACGATATATGATTATGTATATTTATATCTTCATCCGCAGCCTTCAGTTGCGGTATGTAAATCAGAATGAGGAGGGAAAGAGAAAAGATGAAAAAAGGCGTTTTGTTTGGCATTATCGGTGCCGTACTGATTGCAGTCGCTGTCATTCTTTTTCTGGTTCTTGGCGGAGATGATGCTTACCGTTCCATCATTGTGTTTGAGGTAAACGGTAAGGCAACCGTTGAAAGAACAGGGGACAGCCTGGAGGCTTATCAGAAAATGAAGCTCTATTCAGGAGACCGTGTTAAGGTTGACGACGACGGATATCTCAGATTAAAGCTTGACGACGATAAGTATGTTTATCTGAACGGAGGCTCTGAAATTTCACTTCAGGCAGCCGGAACAGCAGCAAACAGTAAAACCATTATTTATATTGTAAATGGTGAAATGATTACTGAGGTTCAGTCTAAGCTTTCGGCATCATCATCCTATGATATTGTTACACCGAATACCACCATGGCCATCAGAGGAACCATCACCTATACTAAGGTCGAAACCGGTTTGTCGGATGTATATGAGTATATGACTGAATATACAAAGGAAGACGGAAGCACCGGTATGCAGTTTGACGGAGAGTATTCGGAACTTATTCCCCAGAAGGCTGACGGACTGGATCAGAAGCTGTGTACGATTACAGACAACTATGTATATGAGGGAAGTACAGAGCTTGTAACCTATATGAAGGATATCAACGGCGGTTTAAGCTATTGTACTATGCTGTTATATGCAGGCAACGGAGTACATGTTGTTACAGAAATCGAAAAACAGGCAGAAAATGATTTCGTCCGTAATAACGAAGTAGTTGATAATTCCGTTAAGTGGACAGACAATGCTACTGCCGCAGCAAGAGGCGGTGTAGGAGCACTTCTTGAGATTACGGATAATGCCATTATTATTCTTAAGGGAGAAGATAAGGGCGTAGATCTGTTCCCTGAATATGTGAATCCTTCAGACCTTAAGGGTGCAACCGGTAAAATTCCGGATACATTTGTACGTAAAATAGAGGGACAGGATATAAATAATGAGCCTACGGCAACACCTGAGCCTACGGCAACACCTGAGCCCACGGCAACACCTGAGCCTACGGCAACACCTGAGCCCACGGCAACACCTGAGCCTGTGGTAACAGAGGAGCCTGTGGCAACACCTGAGCCCACGGCAACACCTGAGCCGGTGGTAACAGACGAGCCCACAGCAACACCTGAGCCCACAGCAACACCTGTACCTACGGCAACACCTGTACCTACGGCAACACCAAAGCCTACAGCAACACCAAAGCCCACGGCAACACCAAAGCCTACGGCAACACCTACACCTAAGGCAACAGCAACACCGAAGCCTACGGCAACACCAAAGCCCACAGCAACACCAAAGCCTACGGCAACACCAAAGCCCACAGCAACACCAAAGCCCACAGCAACACCAAAGCCTACGGCAACACCGAAGCCTACGGCAACACCTACACCTAAGGCAACAGCAACACCGAAGCCTACGGCAACACCTATACCGAAGGCAACAGCGACACCGAAGCCTACGGCAACACCTATACCGAAGGCTACAGCGACACCGAAGCCTACAGCAACACCGATGCCTACGGCAACACCTGTACCTACAAAGGTACCTGTACATACATTGCAGCTTTTTATTGATTCATCAAAGGGATCATTGAAAGATGGAAGCTATACCTGGAGCAATGGATACTATTGTAAGTATTTCCTGGAAAATGAAAGTGTAACACTCCCCTCGGCTTCTGAAATAAGTCTTGTAAATGGTTTCAGATTTATCGGATGGTCCGGTGGAGTAACCTCGGTTCCTGTAAATACTAAAACAGATGTGACATATACTGCAGAATTTGTAGAAACCGTTACGGTAGTTTTAAACAATAACGGTGCTCAGGATTCCAAAACCTATGATAAGTCTGCAAGTATTTTATTATCATCGCCGTCAAACATTCCAAGCGGAAAGCAGTTCGTAGGTTGGAGTACCTCCTCGAGTCCTGTCAGTGCAGCGGATATGTATTATGCAGGACAGTCGTATCCTGTTGCATCAATTGCAGGGTCGTCTTCAAGCTGCACACTATATGCAATTTATAAGAATAATACATGTACCGTAACCTATGTTTATGATACAAATAAAATGAGATTTTTGAGTGGCAGTAATTTAAAATCATTGATATCTGCTGCAGATGTAGAAGCTTCAGGCTCAGAAGGAAATCTGATCATAACCTACAAATACGGAGCCAGCCTTATCCTGCCAAGCCTGCCTACAAAATTAAGCAATGACTTTACTTTCACAGGATGGAGCGGCTATTCATCGACAACTGTTACCGGAAACATGACACTGTCGGCTGTTACTGTGCCTAAAGCAACACCAACACCAACACCAACACCAACACCAACACCAACACCAACACCTGCAGGGTATAGGGTAACATTAAGTCTGGGCGGCTATACAGAAAACGCTGACGTGACTATAGATGCAGCTCAAGCCGGATGGCAAAAGGAATCGGAAGGAGTATATTACATGATTGCCGGACCCGGTCAGAATGTCTCTATTCCGTCAGTAGCTTCTCTTTCACCATTATATTATTATAACTGGGTTATATCAGGTAGCGGAAATAGCGTAAGCGGTAGTGTTGATGTATATAGTGATATTACATTAGTGTTGCGTCGGAATGACGTTCATTAACATACATAATATTCCATCGCTTTGATATTATATCAGCCCAAACAGGTCCGGACACGACCGATTGATTTTTGAAGTAATAAATGCATGCGGAGTTTGATTATTTTTCAAGCTTCGCATGTTTTTTAATTATTTTCTTGACAAAATTATATAATGTGATATAACTGTATTAACATAGATAGTACAGTTATATCACGTCTGTTATTTATTGTTAAATTATGTACGCTAAAAGAATTATATCATTGAAAGGAGGAATCAGATGTTTTCCATAAACTATAGAGATTCGAGACCGGTGTATGAGCAGATTAAAGCATTTTTCATAAATCAGATGCTTCTTGGTCTGATAAAAAAGGATGACAAGCTTCCTTCGGTGCGCGAAATGGCTACGGAACTGGCAATAAATCCCAATACGATTCAGCGTGCCTATAGGGAACTGGAGGCGGAAGGATTTATTTATTCGGTTCCGGGTACCGGTTCCTTTGCCGAGGATGTCACGAAGCTTGCAGAGGTTCGAAAAAACCAGACTTATGGGAAAATAAAGGAACTTCTGAAGGAGCTTGCAGATTACGGCACCGGAAAAAATGAATGTGAACAGATGCTGACAGACTATATACGGGAAGTTTTTGTGAATAATTAAAAGAGAGGTGAAGGATATGATTAAGGTTGAAAACCTTAGAAAATCTTTTGATGGATTTGTTGCACTTGACGGGGTAAACCTTCATGTTGATAAGGGCTCTGTTTATGGTCTGGTAGGACCTAACGGTGCAGGTAAATCTACAATAATACGTCATCTGACGGGAATATTCAGACAGGATTCAGGCACGATTGAGATAGACGGACAGCCTGTGTTTGAAAATGATGCAATAAAATCGAGGATAGCATATATTCCGGATGATATGTTTTACTTCATGCAGGCAAATATAAAGGATATGATGAAATTTTACAGTAAAATATATCCTAATTTCAGCATTGAACGTTATAATAAGCTGCTTGATGTATTTGAACTTGTAAATAATAAGCGTCATATCAGAAATATGTCAAAGGGTATGCAGAAGCAGGCAGCCTTTCTTTTGACTATCAGTACCATGGCAGATATTATCATTCTTGATGAGCCGGTAGACGGCCTTGACCCTGTTATGCGCCGTCAGGTATGGAGACTTATGATGCAGGATGTAATGGAGCGCGGAACCACTGTACTTGTTTCCTCACATAATCTCCGTGAGCTTGAGGATGTATGTGATACAGTCGGTATCATGAATAAGGGAAGAATAATGATTGAGCGCTCGCTTGAATCACTTCAGGGCAGTGTGGTTAAATTACAGGCCGCCTTTGCAGGAGAAATTCCGGGATTCCTTCAGACGATTTCACCGGTTGAAAACGGCAATTGTCTAAGTATTGAAGGACATCAGATTCTGCATGTCCAGAAAACAGGTTCTGTTTATACAATAATTATCAGAAGTACAATAGAGGAGGCGGAGAATGCTGTTAAGCTTTATGAACCGATATTTTGCGAGGCATTGCCGCTGACACTTGAGGAAGTATTTATTTATGAGTTGGGAGGTGAGGATTATGCAGTCAAGGAAATACTTATTTAATTGGACTATAATCAAAAAGAATTTTCTTTTAAGCTGGCCTGTCTGGGTATTCTATTCATTGACGCTGTTTCTTCTGGGACCGATTTCCTATATGGCGCCCTCTTATAATTATTATGGGATTGAAGGAAAAGCTTTTAATCATATAATCGAGGATCTGATCATACCGGCTCCTTATTTGGCACTGTCGGTATCCATTATTGTAATGCTGATTCAGTTTTCATACCTGTATAAAATGCGTTCAACAGGCTTTTATCACTCGATTCCGGTAAACAGGACAAAGCTTTTTGCTTCCAATGTGCTTTCTGGTTTTCTGGTAGTACTAATCCCGAATGTTGTGTTTTATTTAATTGAATTGACGGTTGGTTCAGGCAGTGAACCCGGGACAGCAGGGCTGTTGTCTGAATGGCTGCTGATACTCTGTGTTGAAGAGCTGTTCTGCATAGCAATTGCTACACTCTTTATTATGCTGACAGGACAGGGAGTTGCCTCCGCAATGCTGTACTTTGTGGGAATTTTCTTCGTTTCCATGGTGGATTTCCTTCTTCAGCAGTTTTTACAAAGGATATGGTACGGATTTTACAACTGGGAAAACAATATGTTTACAATCCTCCAGCCCTTTAAAATAATGCATAATATTGATGCTTCCTATAAATGGAATGGTTCTGAATATAATCCAAAGGTTGATAATGCAGCAGGGTCAATCGTGATTATGCTGGTTGAAACAGTTGTTATTCTGACAATTGCATATCTTATTTATAGAAGGCGTAAGAGTGAATATGCCGGAGATACCATTGCGGTAGGTTTTATGAGACCTGTTTTTGCATGTGGAACCGGTGTTTTGTTCGGACTTGCAATGACAGATTTTGTCTGCAGCTGCTTTGATGTACAGGATTTTAGCAGTGAAGCATATATAGTGACAGTTATATCTATGCTTCTGTTTAGTACCTTCGGATATCTCGCAACCCGTATGATTATGGCAAAAACCTTCAGGGTATTCGGTAAATACGGTATACGCAGTCTGATATTTTCCGGTGCAGTGCTTGCGGGTTCACTGATTATTGCCTGCGATCTTTTCGGATATACTACAAGAATACCTGATAAGGAAGACATCAAAAGAGTAAGCTTTTATTCATTCACACTTATACCTGCCTTTCGGGAGAATGAAAATAATAAAGCAGTAGATATTGTATGTGATATACATAGTGAAATTATTGAAGGTGAGAAGTCAACAGACTCTGAATATACGAAGCCTTTTGTTTTTTGTTATGTTCTGCAGGATGGGACCGAGATTAACAGGCATTATTTTTTAGATGAAAATTCCGAGGTCTATTATAATATCAGCAGGATTATAGATAATAATGCGGAGTATATTCTTTTCCCTGAGTCGGAAATAATAACCGGTTCTCAAATCAGTATGCTCTCATATGTGAATTACGATACCAACGATTATACTTATGATACAGAATATATCTGTTCGGAAAAGGCAACAAGGCAGATAATTGATGCAATAAAAAATGATATTTCATCTAAACGGATTTATTGGAATACTGTATATAAGGGTGGTTCTATATGGGAAAGGAATCTTGAAGGGTTTTTAAAGATTGATATTGCATATAGCGATTATTATGAACGAACAGTTTATATTAATCCGTACTGTACTGCGGCTATGGAAGCAATTCAAAATGGAATTGAAGAGGGCAGCATTACGCACTATGTAAGTAATATTGGTGAATACAATGAGGGAAATCTTAAGGATTACGGGATTGCCTACGAATCCAGATGATTGATATTAAAAGAATTTAAATAAAATATACCCGGCTGTGAACAATGTTGATCTAAAGGCATTGAGCATAGCCGGGTGTTTTTGTTTATTATGTATATTCGGGATTGATCCGTATAAATGCCGATGCTGAACGAAATAAATTATGCTTTATTCTGGGCATCTACCATACGGTCTCCGCCAAACATCTTACGAAGCTTGGGTTTCTCGATTTTGCCGGTAGGATTTCTCGGGATATCCATAAATACAATCTGATGTGGTCTCTTGTAGCGGGGAAGCTTCTGACAGAACTCATTTACTTCATCCTCTGTTAAGCTGAAGCCTTCCTTAACTTCAATTGCAGCAAGGGTGGTCTCACCAAGTCTCTTGTCAGGAATACCGATTACCGCAACATCCTTTACAGCGTTATTTGTTCTGATGAAATCCTCAATCTGGACGGGATAAATGTTCTCGCCACCGCTGATGACTACATCCTTCTTTCTGTCTACCAGGAAGATGAAACCGTCCTCATCCTCCATAGCCATATCGCCTGTATAGAGCCAGCCTTCATCGTCAAGTACTTCTGCAGTTGACTTCGGGTCGTTGTAGTAGCAGGTCATTACGCCGGGACCCTTTAAGGCAAGCTCACCGACCTCACCCTGCTTTACGGGCTGACGCTTCTCATCTACAATTTTTGTTTCCCAGCCATAGCCGGCCTTTCCGATTGCACCAACCTTATTAATGTTTCCAACACCGAGATGAACAGCGCCGGGTCCGATGGACTCTGAAAGACCATAGTTTGTATCGTAATCATGATGAGGGAAGATTTTCAGCCAGCGGCTGATAAGACTCTGAGGAACGGGCTGAGCACCGATGTGCATCAGTCTCCACTGTGCAAGCTCATAATCCTCCAGCTTTACGTCGCCTCTGTCGATGGCATCGAGAATATCCTGTGCCCAAGGAACGAGAAGCCATACGATGCTGCATTTTTCCTGTGAAACTGCCTGAAGGATTGTTGCAGGCTTGGTTCCCTTAAGAAGGACAGCCTTTGCACCTACAAGGAAGCTTCCGAACCAGTGCATTTTAGCGCCTGTATGGTAAAGGGGCGGAATGCAGAGGAAAACATCATCGTGAGTCTGACCGTGATGGTTCTGTTCAACCTTACAGCTGTGAACAAGGCTTCTGTGCTTGTGAAGGATGGCCTTCGGGAAGCCTGTTGGGCCTGATGAAAAATAGATTGCAGCGTTGTCATCATCTGTTAATTCTATTTTTGTGAAGGCGCTTGAGCAGTTGGCTGTTAATGTATTGTAATCCTCTGCAAATGAGGGACAGTTCTGTCCGACAAAGAAGAGAAGTCTGTTTTTGCTTATTTCATCTGCAATCTCCTCGACACGTCCGATGAACTCGGGACCGAATACCAGTACATCTGCCTCGGCAAGGTTGAGACAGTATTTAATTTCATCGGAAGCATAACGGAAATTCAGCGGAACGGCAAGAGCACCGGTTTTCAGGATTCCGAAATAAATGGGAAGCCATTCAATGCTGTTCATGAGAAGGATGGCAACCTTGTCATTTTTCTTTATTCCACGTTCGAGAAGAAGGTTTGCAAAACGGTTTGCCTTTTCGTTGAAGATATTCCAGGTGATTTCACGACGGTAGTGTGTGGTGGGATTTGCTTCAATAAGATTGTATTCCTTCCAGGTAACACGACGGTTGTCGGTCACCTCGGGATTGATTTCAACAAGAGCCGTTTCATTTCCGTACAGCTCGCAGTTTTTTTCTAATATGTCTGTAATGGGCATTTTAGAGTCCTCCTTTGCCTTTTAAATAATATCTTTTAACACTATAGCACTTTAAAGCACAAAAGTAAAGCGGAAAAAGCATATTTTTTAAATATATTTTAGAGTAATTTTTATTAATTCTTGATTTATTACAAGTAAAAGGAGTAAAATTAGTTCACGTATGGGTAAAAAGAAATAATGAAAGGTGAAGATAAGAATATGGAATTACTTTACAATAACGATTCATACATTACAGAGTTTCTTGCCGAGGTTGAGTCGATTACAGAGACGGAGCTGAATGGAAAAAAGGTTTGGGACGTTGTGCTCAACAGAAGCTGCTTCTTCCCGGAGGAGGGCGGTCAGGATTCGGATACCGGTAATATTTATGATGTTAACAGTGATGTTGCCTACAAGGTAATTTATGTTTCATTAAAGGACGGAGTGCTCCACCATTTTGTGGATTCTGCTGAGAAGCCGGAGATAATACGTGCACATGGTCTTATCAACTGGGATGAGCGTTTTGATAAAATGCAGCAGCATTCCGGTGAGCATCTTGTTTCAGGTACCGTAAACAGATATTTCGGCTTTAATAATGTCGGTTTTCATCTGGGAAATGATGTAACCCTTGACTTTGACGGTGTTTTCACGGATGAAGAAATAGAATTTATCGAAAAAACCGTAAACAGGGCAGTGTTTGAAAATTTTGAGTCGAGAATTTATGTTCCCTCACGTGAGGAGCTGAAAAAGCTGAATTACCGAAGCAAGAAGGAGCTTGCGGGGGATGTCCGTATTGTAGAGTATCCCGGCTACGATATCTGTGCCTGCTGTGCACCTCATGTCAGAAGAACCGGTGAAATCGGTCTGATAAAAATCGTTTCTGCAGAGCATTTCAAGGGCGGAACGAGAATGATGATAAAATGCGGGCTTAGGGCATTGGATGATTACCGTGTCAAATTTGAATCGGCGCGCTCAATCTCGAAGCTTTTATCAGCAAAGCCTGATGAGGTTGCGGAGGCTGTCTCAAAGCTCCAAAAGGATTATCTTAAATTAAAGTATTCCTTCAACCAGCTTCAGAGTGACCTTCTGGACTGCATGGAAAAGGATGCGCTTAACGCCGTAAATCCTGTTTTATTCATTGATTCTGCTGATATCAACGTTGTCAGGGAAACGGTAAATGATATGGTTTTACGCTCTGATGGCTATTGCAGCTGCTTTGTTGGGACAGATGAGACAGGCTATAGCTATATTATAGGCAGCAAATCTAAAAACTGTCAGGACATCCTTCCTGTCATGAAGGAAAAATTCGGCGCAAAGGGTGGTGGAAAGCCTTCGATGATACAGGGCAGCTGTCAGGGTACACGAAAAGAAATTTTAGAGATGATGGAAGCGGAATAAAGCATGTACAGAATAATTCTTGCCTCGGCTTCCCCGAGACGAAAAGAGATACTTGAAAAGCTTAATATCGATTTTGAAATAATTCCCAGCAATTGCGAGGAAATAACTGATGAAACAGAGCCAAAGCAGGTTGTACGCTCTCTTGCCGTACTCAAGGCAGAGGATATATGGGAGAAGCTCACATCAGCGAAATTTGAAGACACAGACAGTGTGAAAGACTTAGGAAAAGTTTTTTTGGATGGAGCGTATGATGGGCTTGCTGTCATTGGGTCGGATACAATTGTTGATCATGCGGGGCACATCATGGGAAAGCCTCATTCAAGGCAGGAGGCCTTTGAAATGATACGCAGCTTTGCGGGGGATTCCCACTATGTCCATACCGGTGTATGTATTCTGAAGGGTGATGCCTGCGGCAATCTGAAAAAGCATAGCTTTACCGTATCGGCAAGGGTAAATGTGGTCGATATGACAGATGAGGAAATCTTTAACTATATTGATACGGGAGAGCCTATGGATAAGGCAGGGGCATATGCCCTTCAGGGACTATTTGCACCCTATATCAGCGGTATTGAGGGGGATTATTATACAATAGTCGGATTGCCGCTTTGTGAGGTTTACAGGATATTAAAGGAAGAACACATTATATAATATGACATTTGAAGACAGCATTATGTCCGTAAAGGGCATAGGTGAAAAAACAGCAAAGCTTCTTGAAAAACTTGATATTTTTACCATTGGAGACCTCGTGACCCACTTTCCCGGAGATTACGAGGTTTTTGGTATGCCCATAAGGATAGATGATGCACGCGAGGGTGAAACGGTAGCGATTGAGGGGGGCGTGACCCATCTTATGTCAAGAAACGGAAGGAAACAGATTACCTCCTGCTTCTGTTCGGACCCGAGCGGGGCTATAAAGCTTGTATGGTTTAATCAGCCATATATTGCTAAAATGCTGAAGCCGGGAACACGCTATCTGTTCAGGGGTACAGTAAAGAGCAATGGTGCAGAATACTATATCCAACAGCCCCAAATGTATAAGCGTGAGGAATACAGGGCGCTGATGAGCTGCCTTCAGCCAAGATATGCCCTTACGAAGGGAATAACGCATAATATTATACTTAAGGCTGTACGCAGTGTCCTTGAAGGGGACTGTGAGATTTATGAAAAACTGGATGCAAAATTCAGAAAAGCAAACAATCTTTTGAAATATGAGGATGCCCTCTGGAATATTCATTTTCCTCAAAATATGGAGGATGCCCTTTTAGCAAGGCGCAGGCTTGTTTTTGATGAATTTGTGGATTTTTTCACAGCACTTAATGCATTAAAATCTGACAGGACTATAGAGAAAAACGGTTTCCCTGTAGGTGATTTTTCAATATGTGACAGACTGGTGGAGAGCCTTCCCTTTGAACTGACAATGGGGCAGAAGCAGGTCCTTGATGATATAAAGAAGGACCTGTCCTCAGATAAGCTTATGAACCGTATGATTGAGGGAGATGTCGGCTCCGGTAAAACTATTATGGCAATGCTTGCAATGCTTGCAGTAGTAAATGCGGGCTTTCAAGCAGCTCTTATGGTTCCCACCGAGGTCCTTGCCGTACAGCATTTTCATGAGTTTTATGAGCGGCTTAAGCAATTTGGAATCGGCTGCGGTATTCTTGTCGGTTCGATGACAGCTGCCGAAAAAAAGAAGGCCTATGCAAAGATAAAAAGCGGAGAATGGAGCATAATCATAGGAACGCATGCACTAATTCAGGAAAAGGTTGATTTTGCCGCGCTTGGCCTGACTGTAATAGATGAACAGCACCGTTTCGGGGTAAAGCAGCGTGAGGCTTTGAAAAATAAAGGCTTAAAGCCACACATCCTCTGTATGAGTGCCACACCGATACCGCGTTCACTGAGCCTTATTTTATACGGGGATATGGACCTTTCGGTTATAAACGAGATGCCTGCTGAAAGACTGCCGATTAAAAACTGCATAATAGATTCAAAATCAAGGATGACTGCCCTCAATTTCATACGCCGTGAGGTTGAAGCAGGACATCAGGCCTACTGCATCTGTCCGATGGTTGAGGAAAGTGAAAATATGGACGGAGAAAATGTGATTGACTATACGGATAACCTTCGTGAAGCACTGTTACAGATACAGCAGCTTGAAAATGCAGGAAATAGGGAAAAGGCTTCGGGCAGAAAGCCAGGTGGATATTCGGTAGAGTATCTCCATGGGAAAATGACGCCTTCGCAGAAAAATGAAGTGATGGAACGTTTTGCAAACGGTGAAACGGATATTCTTGTGAGTACAACCGTTGTAGAGGTTGGCGTAAATGTGAAGAATGCAACTGTCATGCTCATTGAAAATGCTGAACGCTTCGGACTGGCACAGCTTCATCAGCTAAGAGGGCGTGTCGGTCGTGGAAAATGGCAGTCCTACTGTATTTTCGTGAAGGGCAGGGATGGAAAGGAGATTGACGAACGTCTTGGAATTCTCCGTGACAATAACAATGGGTTTAAGGTTGCTGAGGAGGACCTGAGACTGAGGGGACCCGGAGATCTTTTCGGCGTCCGTCAGGCAGGAGAACTGTCGTGGAAGCTGGCTGATATTTATGCGGATGCGGACCTTCTTGCACTTGCAAAGTCATATGTAGGAGCTGACCGTTTCGGATGACCTTGAAAGCCGTGATATAAAAGTGTACCGGTACAGCTGTTAACAGTATGACCGTTACTTGAAAAAACTTGCTTATATTTATGAATGTGATATAATTTAAGTATCTATGTAATTCTTTGGAAATGTTAGAATGAGAGGGCATATTTCGTGCTTGCAATAGTATACATTTTAGTATGTTTTTTACTTGGGTATGGGATTATCGGTCTTGTGCTTCCGAAATTGAATACTTTTTCGGATAAAACATATTCAGGTAAGCAGATTAAGCTTTCATCAGTATTTATAAAGCTTCCTGCATGGTATGTGACGGGAACGGTAGGGCTGACCTGGCTTGTTTATATTTTAGCCTGCTGCTTCAAAAATACCTCCGATCCCCTGCTGATTGCCAATCTTGCCGGAATTACGGCAGCATTGGCTGTTTCGGTGTTTCTGATTTATATATTGTTCAAAAGAAAGGAAAAGCCATTCAAAGGTGAACTGAAAAAAATCAGTGTACCGGAGATTATTGCACTTTTCCTTGTTTGCGTGCTTATCTGTGTTCTTATGTTCAGAACACTTTATGTTAAGGACGGAGAGCTTGGTATCGGTCTTTCTGTATTCAGTGATTTCAGTACTCATCTCAGTATGATAAGGTCGTTTTCACATGGCTCAAACTTTCCCACACAATATACATTTTTTGGCGGGATTGACGTAAAATATCATTTTATGTTCCAATTTCTGTGCGGAAACCTTGAATATCTTGGCCTGAGAATTGACCTTGCATTTAATATTCCGAGTATCCTGAGTCTTTTATCCGCATATATGATGCTTTATGCACTTGCAGTGAAGCTGACCGGGAAAAAGTCAGTGGGTATCCTTACCTGGCTCCTTTTTACCTTCAGAAGCGGATGGGCACTTTTTGAGTATATGAAGAGCCTCCCGAAGGATACGATACTGGATACGCTTGCAGAAAATGCCGAGTTTATCGGTGCAACGGAGAATGAAAACTGGGGACTTTGGAATCTGAATGTTTACTGCAATCAGCGTCATCTGGCCTTCAGCCTTACTGTACTGATATTTGTCATCATGCTGATGCTTCCATGCCTTTACAGCATGTTTATACGTGTGAGTCAGGCATATGAGGCCGGCAAAATCGCGGAAGGAAGGTCTGCGGGGACAATTAAGACATATATTACCAATCTCGGTACTGCTGTAAAAAGCTTTTTTGGCTTATCCATGTTCTCAAAGGAAGGCTGGATGGTTAAGGATTTTAAAACACCGGTATTTGCGGGACTTCTTCTGGGCGGAATAGGCTTCTTCAACGGTGCGGTACTGATTGGTACAGTCATAGTGCTTTTCTTTATGGCAGCCGCCAGCGACAGGAGAGTGGAGTTTGTCATTCTTGCGGGTATTGCTGCTGTTTTAAGCATGCTTCAGAGCAATTCCTTTATTGAGGGCAGTCTTTTTGACACAAGATACGGATACGGTTTTTTAAGCGCCAATAAAAATCTTGTTTCATCGATTGATTACATATGGAAGCTGATGGGAATATTATCGGTCCTTCTGATTGTCGAATTTTTCCTGGTGAAGGGCGTGAAAAAATATATAATGGTCTGCTTTTCAATGCCTATTATATTTGCATTTACCATCCTTCTGACTCCCGATATTTCCGTAAATCATAAGTATATCATGATTGCCATAATGCTTCTTGACATATTTGCTGCGGACCTGGTTATAAGGCTGTTTTCCTGTAGGGGACTTATGGTAAAGCTTGCTACTGTGCTGATTACCTGCTGTCTGACCTTTACCGGGCTTTATGAATTTGAAATTGTCCTGAAAAAGAATGTTGACGAACGTTCAATGAAATATCCGCTTGATGATGAGCTTGCACAATGGATATGGACCAATACGGATTCGGATGATATTCTCCTTACATCAAATTACTATCTGATGTATGGCGGGACAGGAAATTCCATTATAATGTCAGGTGCCAAGATGTATTACGGCTGGGACTATTTCTCATGGTCGGCCGGCTATGACATGGCTTCAAGAATTGACCTTGTCCACGGCATATATTCCTGCACGGATATTGATGAGCTTTACAGGCTTGTTGACAGTACGGAGATAACCTATATAGTCATCAACCGTAATAACCGTGAAAGTGCGGACTATGTTCTTGCAGAATGGATTTTTGACATGTGCTATGATTGTGTATATTCCTCGGGAGAGGGAATAGATAAAATATCGGTTTATGATGTAAGCCGTAAGCTATTAAAACGATAAAAGTAACTGGAGGAAATAAAAAAATGACTGCCAATTCGGTTAAAAAACAACAGCCTGTGCATGGAGAGGATACACTGCGGCTGACGGCAGATATAATAAAATTTGCTGTTCTCGGTTTATCTGTCATATTTCTTATTTTGACTGCATATTGTATTTTCGGTTCTGAGTTTTCAGAGTTTTTTCAATGGTATATGGTTGTATTTGCGTGCGGTATTTCGTGCATGCCTGTCACCTTGATCCTGCTTGGCAATTTCAGGGATTCAGGATGGATTTTTTCAAAGGTTATCGGTATTGCGGTTACCGGCTGGTTTATGTGGATGCTTTCCTCCATTAAGCTTTTAAAGTTCACTCCGGGTGCCTGCTGGGTATCAGTGGCAGTGGTTTTTATTCTTAATGTCGTTCTTTACCTGTTTTACGGAAGGAAAAAGAAGGATACAATCAGACTTTTACAAAAGCCCGGTGAAACAGTCACTTCAATGCTTGTAGGGGAGATAGTTTTCCTGCTTGTTTTCATTTTCTGGACCTATCTCAAGGGCTTTAAGCCGGAGGCCTATGGTACAACGGAGAAGCTGATGGATATAGGCTTTATGCAGGCAATGTTCAAGTCGGAATATATGCCTGCTGAGGATATGTGGCTTTCCGGAAACCCGATAAACTATTATTATGTCGGTCAGTTCATGGCAACATATCTGACAAAGCTTTCGGGAGTTGGCGTAGATTACGGATACAATCTGACACTTATGCTTGTTGCCGCATTTTCATTCTCGCTTCCCTGCTCGATTGTATCAAATGCAGCAGCTCTTTATACGGTAAAGGACGGGGATTCCAAACGCTTCAGAAGAAGACTTACTGCATTTCCATATGTTGCGGGAGGACTTGCAGGTGCTGCAGTCAGCTTTGCCGGAAACTTCCACTATTGCCTTTTTAACAGAATAGTACCTGCTGTACGTTCAATGCTTGGGCTTGACCAGCTTGCGGAGGATGCAGGAGTTACATTTTCAGGCTACTGGTTCCCGGATGCGACACGCTATATCGGATATGTTCCGGATACAAATGACAAGACTATCCATGAATTTCCCCTGTATTCCTTTGTTTTAGGAGATCTTCATGCTCATGTTATCAATATAATGTTTGTTCTTTGCGTAGTTGCGATACTTCTTGCGTTTGTCAACAGAAAAAAGGAAGCCTTTAACAGTCTAGAGACAATTGTTCCTGTCGGTAAAAAGCAATTCTGGGGAATGGACGTTTCGGAAATTTTCAATCCGGCTGTTATAGCTGTCGGTTTCTTCATCGGTCTTTTCCATACGACAAATTATTGGGACTATCCTATATATTTTGTAGTCTCAGGAGCGATAATACTGTTTATAAACTGCAGGCTTCATGATTTTTCATGGCTGGCACTGAAGCTGACGGCAGCGCATGCGGTTGTCGTTCTTGTGATTTCAAAGCTTGTCTGTCTGCCGTTTACGCTTTCATTTAAGCAGATTGCAAATTCGGTCAGGATTTCAGAAAATCATACTCCGCTTTATCAGCTTGCAATACTTTGGGGAATACCCGTCATAATTGTTTGCAAATATCTGTTTGAACAGATTGATTTTCAGAAGCAGGACGGAGTATTTGAGGAAAACAGTGACAGACCCTATGCAAAAAAATGTAAGCTTTTCAGGTTTATCGGAAATCTTCAGCTTTCGGATCTTTTTATGCTTGTACTTGGTCTTTGCGCAATCGGCCTTGTTCTGATTCCGGAGCTGATTTATGTAAAGGATATTTATTCCGGTGCTTATAAGCGTGCAAATACAATGTTTAAGCTTACATATCAGGCATATATCCTTTTTGGAATGGTGATGAGCTATGTTCTCATTAAAATGCTTTTCTTTGCCGAAAAGAGAGGAAAGAGGATATTTGCTATTGTCATGCTTCTGCTTCTTGTATGGACGATGGGCTATTTTGAAAATTCAACAACTGCCTGGTTCGGTGACTATTCAATAGGGACCACACTTTCAAAGGAGGTCCTTGAGGATGAGGGAATGCTTACGGCAATGGCTGTATTGGCTGTTGCTTCAGTAATAATAGGCGCGGTTTCGTATATTTATCTTATTGTCAGCAAACGGAAGAGCCTTTTAGGTCTCATTATTTCTTCATGCGGCTGCATGATGGTATTTATTGCTTCAATGTATATGTGGATTTCCATATATGCACCCTCGAATAAATATCAGGGGCTTGATGCAGGAGAATATCTTTTCGATGTAAATATGTCAGACTATATGGCTACCAGCTGGATTAATGAAAATATAGAGGGCCGTCCTGTCATGCTGGAGGCTAACGGTGAGAGCTACACGGATTATTGCCGTGTATCGGTCAGAACCGGTTTGCCGACGCTTTTGGGATGGCAGACGCACGAATGGCTCTGGCAGAGCGATGCTTCAGGAGCTTATCCTGAAATTGTAAGTGAAAGAGAGGCTGCAGTAAAGACCATTTACTGTACGGAAGATGCTTTTGAGGCTAAAGCACTGATTGAAAAGTATGATATCAGTTATATATATGTCGGCGGCTGTGAAAGGGAAAAGTTTGAGGATATAAATTATGAAACACTTCTTTCACTTGGTGAAGTGATTTATCCTGGCAGTACGAATATAAACCTGCTCAGTGATACATTCATTATTGAGATAAAATGATATCCTGAAATTATATGAGATGTGGGGGTTGTTTATGGATAATTCCGGAGGTAAACATTATCCTGTCCTTGACAGGATTTCCAGACTTGTAAATGACAGCAAACCAGTAAATGAGTCTATAGACGGAATATTATGTGAACTTGGAGAGAAATATAGGCTGATTTACATAGCCGTAAAAGAGGTCTCCCAGGATGACCATGTCGTAATATGTACCTATGAATGGTCCAAGGATGGTACAAGGGAGCTTGTACACTGTGAAAGCCGCTATATCGATTCAATTCCCTGGGAAAGCTGGATGTCAGCCTATGACAATGACCTGCATATATGGACATGGAGCAGTAATAGCGGTGCAGCCTGTCCGGTCCGTATCATAAGGACTGATGTTGCAGCGGCTATTCTTCAGGTTCCGATATACAGAAACGGGGAATTTTCCGGATGTGTTGATTTTGTCGATGATAAGCCTGATAGGGAATGGAAGCCCGGGGAAATCAGTGAATTAATGCAGTTTGTAACGATTTTGGGCAAATATCTGTTTAAAATACGTGAAATAGCGGATACTTCAGTTGATTTCATGACTGAATTGTATGACAGGACGACAAGACTGCCCAAATACGAATATTTCTGTAAGGAAATTGAAAACAATCTCGGACAGCTGAATACCTGCCAGCTTGTAATACTCAGTATAGATTTTACGAATTTTAAATTTATTAATGAGAAATACGGACATCAGGAGGGCAATTATTTCCTTGAGACAATAGCCCGTGATATTTACAAGAGAAGTAAATGGGTCATTTCCTGCTGCAGATCACACTCCGACAATTTTCTGGTCCTTTCAAAGTGCGATAAAATGTACACAAAGACAAGAATCAGAATTTCAATTGAAACCTTTGCGGAGGCCGAGGAAAAGAAGCTTGCAGAGCGCTATTTTGACTGCAATATAAGAATTAATATGGGTATCCATATCATACGTTCCGGAGATGAAAATATAGAGCAGGCAATATCAAATGCCAATCTTGCCAGAAAGTTTGCAAAACAGGAAAAATTCCTTTCCGGACATACCTGTCTGCTTTATGAGCCTATGATGGCCTACCGTTTAAAGCAGGATGCGGACTATATTTCGACAATGTCAAAGGGAATTGATAACGGAGAGTTCTTTATCGAATATCAGCCTATGACAAGAACGGATTCACTTGAAATTGTCGGATGCGAGGCTGTCGTAAGATGGCGCAGGGAGCAGATTTATAAGCTGATGCCTGAGGATTTTGTCCCGATATTTGAGAAGGATGGCTGTATAGTAAAAATGGATTATTTTGTTTATGAGCAGATTTTTAAGAAGCTTCATGAACGCATTTCGCAGGGCTTAAATACCGTCCCTGTTTCCCTGAATGTAAATATTGTTCATTTTTATGAGGACAAGCTTGTTCCTTTTATTGACATGCTTATGGAAAAATATCCCATTCCTGCAGGCCTGATTTCCTTTGAGATGGATGAAAAGGTATTTGCCAAAAATCCTTCCAGTGTGGCTGATTTCATTACAAGGATGCATGAAAGAGGCTATTCTGTATTTATTGATAATTTCGGCAATGGCTATTCCTCGCTTAATATACTTACCGGCTTTGATATCGACGGTATTAAGATAGACAGGTCCTTTATACGTGGCGGAATGGAAAGGGCAGACGAAATCATCATTTCCAGCGTTGTCGATATGGCCTCGAAGCTTGGCCTTAAGGTGGTTACAGAGGGAGTTGAGAATGAGGAGCAGAGACAGTTCCTTATTGATGTTAAATGTCCGTTCATACAGGGGAATTATTATAGTGGCCCTGTCAGTGAAGAAAAATTTTCTTTAATGCTCGGATGAATTTTTATGGATTGGTGTGAATGGTATGAGAGTAATTTCCGGTACAGCAGGACGTTTACAGCTTGTTACGCCCAAGGGGATGGAGGTCCGTCCTACAACTGACAGGATAAAGGAAACCCTGTTCAATATACTTGCACCCGATATTTACGGCTGTGATTTCCTCGATCTTTTTGCGGGCTCGGGCGGAATTGGTATAGAAGCCCTGAGCCGTGGTGCCAATTCCTGCGTTTTTGTGGAAAATGGCCGTGAATCCAGGGACTGCATAATGAAAAACCTTGAAACAACAAAACTGAAGGATAAGGCAGTCTTAAGGTTTTCTGATGCAGTGTCATCAATCGGTGCCTTAAAGGCGGCCGGGTTTACTTTTGATATTATTTTCATGGATCCGCCCTATAATAATGAGCTGGAACGGAGGGTGCTCGAACAGCTCGAACTCCACAGGCTTTTAAGGAAGGATGGCAGGATTATAGTCGAGGCTTCTGAAAATACTGATTTTTCATATATTGATGATACCTGCTTTAAAATCATACGTGAAAAAAAATATGGTTCAAATAAGCATATTTTTATTGCATACAGATGAAAAATCAGATAAGATAGAATTGGATACTTTTGAAGAGAGGTGTGTCTTTCATTATGAAGATAGGATTATATCCGGGAACCTTTGACCCGGTTACACGAGGACATCTGGATATCATTACAAGGTCCGCCAAGGTTGTGGACAAGCTTGTAATCGGTGTTCTGCCGAATCACGCGAAGCATCCGATGTTCAGCGTAGAGGAAAGAATGGAGCTTATCAGAAGTGTTACGGCAGATATACCGAATGTAGTTGTAGAGCATTTTGACGGTCTGACCGTAGATTTCGGGAAGAAGCTGGGAGCAACGATTATTGTACGTGGTTTAAGGGCTATTACGGATTTTGAATATGAGCTTCAGATTGCTCAGATTAACCATCGTCTTAATCCCGAAATTGATACGATTTTCTTTACAACCAGTGTTGAATATTCCTATGTCAGCTCGAGTATTGTTAAAGAGGTGGCCAGCTATGGCGGAGACATAAGCGGATTTGTTTCTCCCTTTGTTGCGGATGCCATTTCTGAAAAGTTCAGGAAGATAAAAGAGAATAAATGATTAGGAGGCTATTATAATGGCACAGACTAGAATTGAACAGATAATTGAGGAAATTTACGAGTACATAGAGGGCTGTAAGCTTTCACCTTTGTCACAGTCAAAGGTAATTGTACAGAAGGATGAGCTTTATAATATGCTTGATGAGCTTAGGCTCCGTACTCCCGATGAGGTAAAGCGCTGTCAGAAGATTATAGCACAGCGTGAGGCTATTACCGCAAAGGCAAACAGCGATGCTGCTGATATCATCAAGGAGGCTGAGGAGAAGGCTGCCCAGATTGAGGCTGATGCTATGGAGCATGCACAGCAGCTGGTTGAGGAAAATGAAATCATGCAGAAGGCTTTTGCACAGGCCAATACCATGATTTCAAATGCCAAGGAGCAGGCTGCAAAGATAATGTCGGATGCTGACAATTATTCAAAGCAGGTTCGTGAGGGAGCCCTGGGCTATACAAATGATGTTCTTACAACCGTAGGCAAGGTTCTTTCTGATGCTTACAGGGAGACAAAGGATAATTCGGATAAGCTTGTTGCTTCATTGCGCGACAGCCTGTATACCTTACAGCAGAATCAGGAGGAGCTCCAGGAGGCCATTGACAATCCTGATGGAGTAGAGGCAGAGCCTGAGGAGGAAAAGCCTGTAGAAGAGGCAACTGTAAATGAGCGGGAAGATGATTACAACTTCCCTGAGGGTACATTTCTGAAGGATGAATATTAATTTCCCTGGAAAGTGTTCTTTAGCTTAAAAGCTGTTGCTTTAAGGATTTTGCGTGAATCAGGTTTTATGACGGGCCACGGATAAAGCTCGTATATCCGTGACCCGTTTTTGAGCTGAAAAGATATATTATTATTATAATGGATTTTTCCATACAGCCTGTATACAGGCTGAAGTCACGGAAGGAAGGCATCGGTATGGGTATCAGTGTTGCTGTTCCGGTCTGCAGGCCGGATAAAAAATTGTTCCGTTCAATCAAAAGACTGCTGAAGCAGACTATTGTACCGGAGGAAATACTTCTTTATCTGACCCTGTCCGCAGATTATGGCTGCAGGGAGCTTAAAAGTCAGCTTGAGCAATATGGTATAGTAAGCCCGTGTATTAAAATCCTTGAGGTTTTGCCGGAGAATTTTAACCATGGCGGAACAAGGCAGCTTGCCGCAGAACGATGTATTTCTGAATATATACTGTTTATGACTCAGGATGCGGTTCCGGCTGATAAACATCTTTTGGAAAATCTGCTGGAGGGGTTTATGAATGCCCCCTACGGTCAGAGGGCTGCAGTCTGCTATGGAAGGCAGCTTGCCAACAGCAATGCATTAACTGTTGAACGGTTTTCCAGGGAATATAATTATCCGGATAAGGACTCCTATAAAACAAAAAAGGAGCTTGAGGCCGGAAGCATTAAGGCTATATTCTGTTCAGACGTATGTGCAATGTACGACTGCAATATATTTGATAAGCTTGGCGGCTTTGAAACCGATGTGAATTTCAATGAGGATATGCTTTATGCACATAAGGCACTTTCGAATGATTTCTGCATAGGCTACTGTTCAGGGGCAAGGGTTTTTCATTCTCACAATCTTTCCCTGCGTGAGCAGTTTTGGAGAAATTTTGAAATCGCCAAATCCCAGAAGGCCTTTCCGGAGGTTTTTGGAAGGCTTGATTCTGAAGGGGAAGGTCTTAAGTACGTTTCAAAGGGCTTGAAATATATTGAAAAAAACGGAAATTTCTTTGAAGGTATTTATTTTGTTTTTTATTGCGGTATCCGTTATCTGGGATTCCTTTGCGGGAAAATCCTTGGTAAGAAGAAATGAAATTAACATTAAAGGGCAGGGCAGATGTCATGATTAATGTAAATATTATAATGTCCGTTTATAACGGAGAAAAATATCTTAAGGACCAGATTGAATCAATTCTGAATTCTACAGTCAGCAATTGGAGACTGTTTATTTTTGATGACTGTTCCTCGGATTCTTCGTATGAAATCGCAGAGGAGTATGCCCGTAAATATAAATCAAAAATATTTGTTTATAAAAACCCCTACAATATCGGTTCCAACAAAAGCTTCCTTTACAATCTCTGCCGTGTTTCTGAGAAAAACAGAAAAAATGATAAGATTAAAACAGTTAACGGTTACATCAGGAAAAACCGTAAAAAAATAACAAAAAAGCTTTTGTCGACTGCCGGTATTATAAAGGATAAGGCCGTTGGATTTTATCACAGTCCCCATATAAAGCCCCAGAAAATAAGATGCTATGAATACTATATGTTCTGTGACCAGGACGACTTCTGGTTCATGGATAAAATTGCCCTGACGCTTAAAAAAATGCGTAAAACAGAGAAAAGACACGGTAAGCATAAGCCTACGCTTGTGTTTACGGATGCTGTCCTGGTGGATGAAAATCTGAAATTTACGGAACAGAGCTTTTTTAAGACAAATCATATGAAGCCTAAAAAGAAGAATTTTGCTCATCTTCTTATGGAAAATAAGTGCATCGGGTGTACTACAATGGTTAATCAGGCAGCATGCGATGTGCTTAGAATGACGGCTCCTGCCTTTGCAGAGAATGAGGCCTTTAAGAAGGATTATGAAAATGTCCGGTATCATGACTGGTGGATGGCCCTTATCTGTTCCTCCTTCGGCTGTGTACGGTACTTAAATGTGCCTACAATAATGTACAGACAGCATGCCAACAATCAGGTGGGGCAGACCTCGTTTTCTGATTATGTGAAATCAAGGCTTTCTGATATGAGGAATGTTTCCTCGAGGCTTGAGGTTACCGGTCTTCAGGCACAGAGCTTTTATAACTGCTATAAAAATTTATTGAAGAAAAAGAAGAAAAATGTACTTGAAAAATTTATCAGCCTAAAGACCTGTCCTCCGCTTAAAAAGCGATATTATATCATGCGATACGGTTTCTTTAAGTCCGGTTTTGTCCGCAATGTGGGTCTGATGCTTTATGTATGATTAAAAAAAGGTGGTCTGTAATATATGTTTGGATATGTTGTAATAAATAAACATGAATTAAAAATAAAGGATTTTGAACTGTACAGCTCATATTATTGCGGCCTGTGCCGCGATTTAAAGGAAATGTTCGGCAGCAAGGGACAGCTTACCCTGAATTATGACCTGACATTTCTTGCTATCCTGCTGGACGGTCTGTATGAGGATGATACGGTTGTGAGTGAGTGCAGATGTGTCGTACATCCCGGTAAAAAGCACCAGACGAGAAGAAATGAGTTTACAAGATATGCTGCAGAAATGAATATTCTGCTTACCTACTATCAGTGTTTGGACGACTGGAAGGACGAAAAGAAAAAGGATAGGAAGCTGCTTGCTTCTTCACTGAAGAAGAAGGCCCAGAAGGTTATCGATAAGTATCCGGAAAAGTGTAAGGCTATTGTTGCAGAGCTTGACAGACTTAACGAAATGGAAAAAACAGGAAACTGCAATCTGGACCTTTTGAGCGGCTGCTTTGGAAGACTTATGTCAGAGCTTTTCTGCTATAAGGATGACGAATGGAAGATATATCTTGGCAATACGGGATTTTTCCTTGGCAAGTTCATCTATATTCTTGATTCCTTCTGTGATTATGAAGAGGATATGCAAAAAGGTCTTTTTAATGCCCTTAAAGAATTCGGAACAGACAGGGAGCAGGTAGAAGGTCTTCTTACAATGATGATGGCTGAGTGTACCAGAAACTATGAGATGCTTCCGATTGTTGAAAATGTTGATATTTTAAACAATATTTTATATTCGGGAGTATGGACAGGCTTTATATATTCTGACCAGATCGGGAAAAAACATAAGGCTGTTAAGAAGGCAAAGAAGAATAAAAAAGCCAAAGAGGTAACGAATAATGCTTAATCCATATCAGGTTCTTGGCGTAAACAGAAGTGATACTGACCAGACGATAAAAAAGGCATATCGCAGGCTGAGTAAACAGTATCACCCTGACAACAATATAAACAATCCGAATAAGGCACAGGCGGAGGAGCAGTTTAAAAATATACAGGCAGCCTATGAACAGATAATGCGTGAGCGTAGCGGTGACTATACGACAACGGATTATGATTACGATTCCGGCTTCGGTTCGGCCTCCTACGGCAGCTCCTCGTCAGGCAGCTACGGGAGTAGCGGATACAGTAGCAGCAACGGAAGTAATAGCAACAGCAGCAGTAATACAGGCTATAATAACAGTAATAGCGGCTACAGAAGCAATACAGGTTATAATAACGGTAATACAGGTTATAATAACAGCAATACAGGTTATAATAACAGCAATACAGGTTATAATAACGGTAATACAGGCTATAATAACGGCAATACAGGCTACAACAGCAATACAGGCTATAATAACAGTAATACCGGTTATAACAGCAATACAGGTTACAATAACGGTTACAGTAATAATACCGGCTATTCAGGTTCTTCACAGAACGGTTCGAGAACAAACTATAATACAAAGAATTTTGACTATACTAACAGCTATTCCAATACTGCATACGGAAGAGGAAAATATACAAGGGATAACCAGTCACAGTCGTCATACTCAGGAAATTATTCATATTCAGGAAATAATGGCTACCAGGGGAATAATGGCTACCAGGGAAATAACGGTTACCAGGGGCAGAACTGGTATACAGGGAACGGATATGGCTTCAGGGGCGACGGCCAGAGTGCAAATTATAACAGGAATTATGACAAGGTTAGGCAGGAGAACAATGACAGAATTTTGCGCGATGTAGCAAAACAGCTTAATGCCGGACAGTATCAGGAGGCAAGGATGGTACTGGATGCAATGGAAAACAGACGGGATTTATGGTATTACTATAGTGCAATTGCAAATATCGGACTTGGAAATAATATTAATGCACTCAATGATGCTAAAACAGCACAGTCTATTAATCCCAATGTTGCTGCATATACTGAGCTTGTAAACAGTATTGAAAAAGGAAAACAGAATTATGCTGTTAAGCAGCAGGGCTTCTTTACCGACGGGAAATTTAAGAAAACTGAAATCCCGTGTGTTATCGGCACTGTAGCCTGCATGCGTATGTTTTTCTTTTCAGGAATATGTTGTCTATGAAAAAGAGAATTTTAACAGGACTATTAATTATTATCATTGTTCTATCCACATGCAGCTGTACAAGCGGAGAATCGGATTATATTTCCAAAATCGGCTATTATTTTGATACCTATGTATCGGTTAAGCTTTATTCGAGCAGGAATGAAGCGGTTCTGACCAATTGCCTGAAGGTATGTAAGAAATGCGAATCGGTTTTCAGTACGACAAATGAAAACAGTGAGCTTTATCAGCTGAATAAAAAAATGGCAGCTGCTTCTGAAGAGGATATAAAAAATCCGATTGAAATATCGGAGGATCTTTATATTGTCATAGATAAAGCCCTGCAGTATTCCGAAATGACTGAGGGAGTATACGATATAACCATAAGGCCTGTTACGGCTCTTTGGGACTTCCACGGTGAAAATGCAGCCCTTCCGGAGCAAAGTGCACTTTTACAGGCTTTGAAATCGGTGGATTACAGAAACGTGCATGTTAATACGGACTATACAATCGATTCGGCGATGAATATTCACACGAAATACTATATCAGCTTTGATAAGCCCGGAATACAGCTCGAGCTTGGTTCAATCGCAAAGGGCTATATAGCCGATAAAATGAAGGAGTATCTTATTAAGCTTGAGGTAACTCCTGCTGTTATTTCACTTGGCGGAAATGTTATATGCGTCGGCTGCCGTGATGAGGAGACAGACGAGCCCTTTAAAATCGGTATTCAGACGCCCGGCAAGGAGAATGGTGACTTTTATGAGCTTATTAAGGGCAATGATAATTCGATTGTAACCTCAGGCGTGTATGAAAGATGTTTCACTCTGGATGGGAAAAAATATCATCATATCCTTGATTCTGAAACGGGATATCCGATTGAAACAGATCTGGACAGTGTGACGATAATATGTGAAAGCAGCATGGAAGCTGATGTATTGAGCACTGTCTGTCTCCTTGAGGGATATGAGAATTCTGCAAAATACATCAGTGCTGTTCCGAACTGTTATGCAGAATTTGTGTATAATGACGGTAGAATTGTCCGGACACCCGGCTTTGAGGACTATATTCTGGAGGAATAATTCTCAAAAAATGTATAACAATAAGTTAACGATATATACACGATTTTTAGCAATTATTACTATTGACATATGATTTTTTGAGAGTATAATTCATTTATGATTGTATAAAGTTGCAATTGAATGAATATTGTGTATCAAATCAGGTGGTGAAAGAAATGAAAAAGGTTTTTATTGATGGAGCCGAGGGAACAACAGGCTTGAAGATATTTGAAAGATTTAAGGGAAGAAATGATATAGAGCTTTTAAAAATCGATCCGGAGCTTCGAAAGGATGAGGCTGAAAGAAGGAAACTCATTAATGCATCAGACATTACCTTCCTTTGTCTTCCTGACGCAGCAGCAATCGAGGCTGTCGGTCTTGTTGAAAATCCCGACACGGTCATTATTGATACTTCTACGGCACATCGTACAAATCCGGAATGGGCATATGGCTTTGCAGAGCTTGGAGATGATTTTAGGGATAAAATCAGAACCTCAAAGAGAATTGCAAATCCCGGCTGCCACGCAAGCGGCTTCATCAGTCTGGCCTATCCGCTTGTAAATAAATCAATTGTTAAGAAGGATGCAAGACTTTGCTGCTTTTCACTGACAGGCTACAGCGGCGGCGGAAAGAAGATGATTGCCGAGTACGAGGGTGAGGAAAGGATTAAGGAGCTTGATTCACCAAGACAGTACGGACTTAACCAGCAGCACAAGCATATGAAGGAAATGCAGCTCATCACAGGTCTTGAAAAGGCGCCTATGTTCAGTCCCATAGTTGATGATTACTACAGCGGAATGGAGGTTTCGGTTTTTATTTATCCGGAGCTGCTTCAGAATCCTGCGGATTTTGCAGAGCTTCCTGCAATGCTTTGTGATTTTTATAAGGATTATTATAAGGGATGTCCACTGATAAGGGTTAATGACCTTGGCTGTGAGCAGGAAACAAGAGGCTTCTACGGGGCTAATGCATTATCAGGAAGGGATTATCTTGAAATAATGGTAAACGGAAACGATGAAAGAGTTGTTGTGACCTCACGCTTTGACAATCTTGGTAAGGGTGCTTCGGGTGCGGCAATTCAGAATATGAATATTTCAATGGGTGTAAAGGAGGAAACCGGTCTTGTCATTTAATGTTGTTGAAGCAAAGGACAGTGCCATGACGGCATTTGTTAATAATAATGATTTTAATATTTCCCCGGTTGAGGGAGGAATCTGTGCTCCTAAGGGCTTTAAGGCTTCGGGTATCCACTGTGGAATCCGTGAGAGCAGAAAGAAGAGGGACCTTGCCCTTATCGTAAGTGAGGTTGAGGCATCAGCAGCAGGCTGCTTTACAAGGAACATTGTAAAGGGTGCGCCTGTACTTCTTTCTCAGCGAAATATTGACAACGGATATGCTCAGGCAATTATCTGCAACAGTGGTAATGCAAATACCTGCAATGCAAACGGTATGGAGATTGCACAGGGAATGTGTGACCTGGTTTACCGTAAGCTCGGTATTCCCAGTGATAACGTTATCGTTGCCTCTACAGGTGTCATCGGACAGCCTATGTCGCTTGAACCTATTGCGAACGGTATGGACGAGCTGGTTGAAAACCTGTTTGATGACCCTTCGGCAAGTAAGCAGGCAGCTGAGGCCATTATGACTACCGATACAAGACTTAAGGAGATTGCAATCGAGTTTGCTATTGACGGTGTTCCCTGCAGAATCGGTGCAATTGCAAAGGGCTCGGGTATGATTAATCCCAATATGGCTACAATGCTCTGCTTTATTACATGTGATGTAAATATTACTCCCCAGCTTCTTCAGGAGGCTTTGTCAGCAGACATTCTTGATTCCTTTAATATGATTACCGTTGACGGTGATACATCAACAAACGATTCTGTCTGCATTATGGCAAACGGAAGGGCAGGAAACCCCAGAATAGCAACTAAGAATTATGATTATGAGGTTTTCTGTGAGGCACTTAATACAGTTACGACATACATCAGCAAGAATATGGCGCGTGACGGTGAGGGTGCAACAAAGCTGATTGAATGCTGTGCGAAGGGCTGTATCAGCAAGGAGAATGCAAGAATCGTAGCGAAGTCCGTAGTAAGCTCAAATCTTGTAAAGGCTGCCATGTTTGGTGCCGATGCAAACTGGGGTAGAATCCTCTGCGCACTTGGCTATGGCGGAGGATATATCGATCTTCCGAGAGTAAGCGTTGATTTCATATCAGCAAAGGGACAGATTCATGTTTGTGAAAAGGGCTTTGGCGTTCCGTTCTCAGAGGAGCTTGCAAAGGAAATCCTTTCGGAGGACTGCATCAGAATTCTTGTAAATGTCGGAAACGGTAAATATTCCGCTACAGCCTGGGGCTGTGACCTGACATATGACTATGTGAAGATTAACGGAGATTACAGAACCTGATGGCATATATTGTCACCGGATTGTATATATAGGCAGACAGCACGGATTTGTTGCAGACCGGGACAAGATCGGTTGAGGTCCGGGCGGGAGGCTTTTCGGAAAGGTTAGGATTTTATATATGGATTTAACAAATGCGCAGCGCGCAGAAGTGCTTATCCATGCACTTCCTTATATTCAGCAGTATAATAATAAAATAATAGTTGTTAAGTACGGCGGAAATGCCATGATTAACGAGGACCTCAAAAATGCGGTAATGGGAGACATTGTTTTACTTTCCCTTATTGGTATTAAGGTTGTTCTGGTACATGGCGGCGGACCTGAAATAACAGAAACCCTGAAGGCAGTAGGTAAGGAGACCGTGTGGGTTGACGGACTCCGTGTAACGGATGAAGAAACCGCTCAGATAGCACTTATGGTTCTTGCAGGAAAAATCAACAAGAACCTTGTTAACCTTATCGGAAAAATCGGTGGCAGGGCACTTGGTCTCTGCGGACTTGACTCCCAGATGATACGTGCACAGAAGCTTGATGAAAGACTTGGCTTTGTTGGTGATATCACCCATATCAATGAGGATCCTATTTTAGATGTGCTTGAGAAGGGCTACATTCCTGTTATCTCAACAGTCGGATATGATGAGGAAGGAAATGTATATAATATTAATGCTGATACCGCTGCTGCAAGAATTGCAGGCAAGTTAAGGGCTGAAGCACTTATTTCAATGACAGATATAGATGGAATCCTTCGTGATAAGGACGATCCTTCAACCCTTATCCGTGAGATTAACGCCAGTGAAGCTCCCCAGCTTATGCGTGAGGGAATCATTTCAGGCGGTATGATACCCAAGGTAGAGTGCTGCATCGAAGCAATCCGCCGTGGTGTAAAGAAGGTATTTATCATCAATGGTAAAATACCTCATTCAATACTTATCGAAACCATGACCGACGAAGGCATCGGTACAATGTTTGTGTGATAAACCTGCTTCACGGAAATCTGATTTTTCCCGGAAGCTCGCTTCCAGGGAAAAATCAGGTTTTCGCGAAGGGTAACATACATTCGTAAAAAAGCACTGCGAAGAATGAGCAGTGCGATTTACGAATGTATGTAGGATTGCGGGAGCACGAAGTGCGGAGCAATCCGTAGGTTTATCACAGGATAAACCTGTGAAATCTGTAGGTTTATCACCTTTTTTGCCCATAATAGGAGACTGACAAATGGAGAATATAAAAACACAGGACAGGGAGTTCGTTGCCAACACCTATGGCCGTTTTGACCTTGAAATTGTAAAGGGTGAGGGCTCACTTGTTTATGATGAAAATGGAAAAGAATATATTGATTTAGGTACCGGAATTGCCGTAAATGCATTCGGAGTAAAGGACGAGGAATGGAAAAAAGCCGTTATTGAACAGCTTGACTGTATTCAGCATACATCAAACCTTTATTACAGTGTTCCGCAGGTTAAGCTTGCAAAAATGCTTTGCGAGAAAACAGGCATGAAGAAGGTGTTCTTCGGAAACTCCGGTGCGGAAGCAAATGAGTGCGCCATCAAGGTAGCACGAAAGTATTCATCGGATAAATACGGTGATGGGAGAAATGTCATCGTTACCCTTGTAAACAGCTTCCATGGCAGGACAATCACTACGCTTTCCGCAACAGGACAGGATGTATTCCACAAGAGCTTCGGTCCCTTTACCGGCGGTTTTGTTTACTGTCCGGCAAATGATTTTGAGGCAATGAAGCAAATCTGTGAGGCTAATAATGTCTGTGGCATCATGATGGAGCTTGTACAGGGCGAGGGTGGTGTAATTGCCCTTGATAAGGACTTTGTAAAGAACGTTGAAGCCCTGTGCCGTGAAAAGGATTACTGTCTTATTATTGATGAGGTTCAGACCGGTAATGGCCGTTCAGGCTATTTGTATGCTTTTATGGGCTATGGAATCAGCCCTGATATTGTGAGCACGGCAAAGGGAATTGCAGGCGGTCTTCCGATGGGAGCCTGTCTCATCGGCGAGAAGTGCAAGGATACAATGGGAGTTTCCTCTCATGGCTCTACCTTCGGAGGCAATCCTGTATGTGCTGCAGGTGCCTGCAGTATTATTTCAAGGCTTGATGATGCACTTCTGATGGGTGTAAGGGCTAAGTCGAAGCTTATTATAGAAACACTTACAGGGCTCAGTCTTGATGCGGATTTTAAGCCGGTTGCCGTTTCACAGAATGATAAGGGGTTATCCCTTGAGGATGTATTAAAGCTTTACAGACCGGGGTGCTGGCCCTCTGTAAGAAGGGGCATCAGATCTGTTTCCGGTATGGGACTTATGCTTGGAATAATGGCAGATGCACCCGCAAAGGATATCGTTGTTAAATGTATAGAAAGAGGTGTTATTCCTCTTACGGCTCATGAAAAGGTACGACTTCTTCCCGCACTCAATATCAGCGACGAGCTTCTTTTGAAGGGACTTGATGTTTTACTTACGGTATGCGGTGAAATGAATAATTGATATTTGTCCTTTCACCTTAATTTTAGCAGTAGTTTGGTTGGTTTATATCATAAAGAAAGATACGGAGGTATTTATGGAACATTTACTTAAATTACAGGATTTGACTCCCGATGAGCTTACGGGAATCTTAAATTTGGCAGACCAGTTGAAATATGAGAAGAAGCACAATATTCCTCATGAGCACCTTAAGGGACAGACACTTGGTATGATTTTTACCAAATCATCCACACGTACAAGGGTATCCTTTGAGGTTGGTATGTACCAGCTTGGAGGTTCAGCGCTTTTCTTAAGCAGCAATGACATCCAGCTTGGACGTGGTGAGCCTATCAAGGATACTGCCCGTGTTCTTTCGAGATTTGTTGACGGTATTATGATTCGTACCTTTGCACAGCAGGATGTTGAGGACCTTGCAACCTATGGCTCAATTCCTATCATTAACGGACTTACCGACTATTGTCATCCCTGCCAGGTGCTTGCGGATCTTATGACAATACGTGAACACAAAAAGAGTCTCAAGGGCTTAAAGCTTGCCTTTATCGGTGATGGAAACAATATGGCAAATTCTCTTATTGCAGGTGGTATTCTTACCGGTATGAAGGTCGCAATCGGATGCCCCGATGAGTACCGTCCCGATGCAAAGCTTTGTGAGTGGGCTTCGGCAAACGGAGAACTTCAGATTACAAGCGATATTATGGCTGCTGCTGCAGATGCTGATGTTGTTTATACGGATGTTTGGGCATCAATGGGCCAGGAGGGTGAACGTGAGAAGAGAAACCGCGATTTCGCCGGCTATCAGGTAAACGATGCTCTTATGAAGGTTACAAACAATGCCATGGTACTTCATTGTCTGCCTGCACATCGTGGTGAGGAGATTACTGATGAGGTATTCGAGGCACATGCAAACGAAATTTTTGATGAAGCAGAAAACAGACTTCATGCTGAAAAGGCTGTCATGGTTAAGCTTATGAAGAAATAAGTTGAGAATTTTCATTTATTTGCTATAATTAATCCTGGAGATGCAGCAAAAGCTCTCCGGGATTTTATTTTGGATGAAGGAAGTGTTGTGATGAGAATGGTTATGTCAATCCTGGTGGAAAATACATCAGGTGTATTAAGCCGTGTTTCAGGTCTTTTCTCAAGACGCGGGTACAATATCAACAGTCTTACCGTTGCTGAAACAGAGAACCCCCAATATTCGCGAATGACTGTTGTTGCGGAGGGTGATGAGCAGATACTTGAGCAGATTAAAAACCAGCTGGACAAGCTCGAGGATGTAATTGAAATATCAGAGCTTCACAGCAGGGAGTCGGTATGCAGGGAGCTTATGCTGATTAAAATCGGGGCAGATGCTGAGCAGCGCCAGACACTGGCTTCCATCGTGGACATTTTCCATGCGAAGGTTGTGGATGTGTCAATAGATACCATAATGATGGAGCTTACCGGAAATCAGGATAAGCTTGATTCTTTTTTGAAAATGCTTAGGGACTATACCATTATAGAAATGGTACGTACAGGTGTTACGGGACTTATGAGAACGGATGCCGAAAGCTACAGAAGTAAATGATATTTTCAGAAAAGTTGCATTAAAAAGCCCGGTGATAAAAAGCTATGGGATTAAATGCTTTAAGATTAATAAAAAATTGAAAGGTCGTGCGAGTTATGAATTTATTTAAGAAATTATTAAAAGGTCTTGTTGTTTTGGCAGTTGCGTTAATATGTGTTCTTGCCCTTAATCAGGAGCCTGTTTATGCAAAGGTTAAGTATAAAACCGTGAACAGGAATTACAGCAAAACCTATCAGAACGGTGAGTTTGCAATAAATACGGAATGTCTGCTTGATTATGTCCAGCTGAAGGGAAGCTCCACTGCAATCAAGAAAATCAATAAGCAGATTAAGGCTCTTGCAAAGGCCTATAAGCCCCTTGTAAACGAGCTTGTTGAAGACTATCAGGATGAAATCACATGGAATGAAGATCTTTATGATAACTGCTCAATCGGTGTAAATTATCAGGATAAAAAGTTTATCAATATTTACAGAAGTGAGCAATACTATGGCGGCGGTGTTGTAAATACCTTTAATTCAGGCTATGTATACAGCCTTAAAACAGGAAAGCCGGTACCGATTACAAAGGTGACCGGAATGTCGCTTAAGAAGATTAAAAAGAACCTGATAAAGCAGATTAAAGCTTCAGGTGAGTTTGATGATGAGTTCTCTGAAAAAATTTATGAGCCACTGATCAACGGTATGAAGGCTGAGGATTTCTCATATTTTATTAACGGAGATAATTCTGTTACCGTAACCTTTGCTCCCTATGAACTTGGCTGGGGCGGCTGGTTCAGGGAATACACGATTAAGTATTGATTTGCAATTAATGCGAAAAGAAATATTATATGCTTTCAGTGAACTTTACAAAAAATAATTCTATGCTATAATAGCGTTATTGACCTGCCGGGGAATCCGTAAAACAGGATTAAAATAATATATTAAGAGGTTATTTAAAATGGGTGAATGTACACATGACTGCTCAACATGTTCTGAGAACTGTGAGTCAAAAAAGGAGGATTTCAGAGCATATCTGAACAAGAACAGCAGCGTTAAAAAGGTTATCGGTGTTGTAAGCGGAAAGGGCGGCGTCGGAAAGAGCTTTGTTACTTCCTTCCTTTCAGTAATTATGAAGAGAAAGGGATACAATGTTGGTATTCTTGATGCTGATATAACCGGACCTTCAATTCCGGCTGCATTTAATGTGCATGAAAAGGCATACGGGACTGAGTTTGGCATTATGCCGGCAGTTACAAAGTCGGGTATCAATGTTATTTCAGTAAATATGATGCTTGAAAAAGAGGACACTCCCGTTATCTGGAGAGGTCCTGTTATTGCAGGTGTTGTAAAGCAGTTCTGGACAGATGTTTTCTGGGACAACATCGATGTAATGTTTGTTGATATGCCTCCCGGAACAGGCGATGTTCCGCTGACGGTTTTCCAGAGTCTTCCCGTAGACGGTCTTGTTGTTGTTACAAGCCCTCAGGAGCTTGTTTCAACGATTGTGGCAAAGGCTGTAAATATGGCAAATGCAATGAATATTCCGATTCTTGGAATTGTTGAAAACTACAGCTATGTTGAGTGCCCTGACTGTGGAAAGAAGATAAATGTTTTTGGCGAGAGCCATGTAGAAGATACTGCAAAGAAGTTTGGCCTTACCCTTTTGGGAAAGCTTCCTTTAAATCCTGCAATTGCAGAGCGCGTTGACAGAGGCGAGATTGAGGACCTTGAGGGTGAATGGCTTGATTACGCCGCAGACTTTATAGAAAATCAGGTTTTATCCGATGAGGATGAAGAATAATAACAGAAAGAAAAAAGAGTAAAATATATGCCGATTGATCAGAGCAAAATCAGAAATTTTTGTATAGTTGCACATATTGACCACGGAAAATCAACATTAGCAGACCGGATAATTGAAAAAACCGGTCTGCTTACTTTACGTGAAATGAGCGAGCAGGTCCTTGATAATATGGACCTTGAACGGGAACGTGGAATTACTATAAAGGCACAGACCGTCCGTACTGTATACAAGGCCAAGGATGGAGAGGAGTATATTTTCAATCTGATTGATACTCCCGGCCATGTGGATTTCAACTATGAGGTATCAAGAAGCCTTGCAGCATGCGAGGGGGCAATTCTTGTGGTTGATGCCGCACAGGGAATCGAGGCACAGACACTTGCAAATGTTTATCTTGCACTTGACCACAATCTCGAGGTTTTTCCTGTAATAAACAAGATTGACCTTCCCAGTGCAGAGCCCGAACGTGTCATTAATGAAATAGAGGATGTAATCGGAATTGAAGCCCAGGATGCTCCTTTGATTTCTGCAAAGAACGGAATAAATATCGAGGATGTACTTGAGGCTATAGTTCATAAGCTGCCTGCACCGCAGGGGGATCCGGAGGCTCCGTTAAAGGCTCTGATTTTCGACTCGGTCTATGATTCCTACAAGGGAGTAATTGTGTTTGTGCGTGTGAAGGAGGGAACTCTTCACAAGGGGGACAGAATCAGGATGATGGCGACAGGTGCCGAGGCTGATGTCGTTGAAATAGGTATTTTCGGTCCCGGACAGTTTATACCCTGCGAAGAGCTTTCGGCAGGAATGGTAGGCTATATTACCGCATCGCTTAAAAATGTTCGTGATACCCGTGTGGGTGATACGGTAACGCTGTCTTTAAATCCGTGTGATGAGGCACTGCCGGGATATAAGAAGGTTCTGCCCATGGTTTACTGCGGTCTGTATCCTGCAGATGGTGCCAAGTATCCGGACCTGCGCGACGCATTAGAAAAGCTGCAGCTGAATGATGCTTCGCTACAGTTTGAACCTGAGACTTCAATTGCCTTGGGCTTTGGCTTCCGATGCGGTTTCCTTGGACTTCTTCATCTTGAAATCATTTAGGAAAGAGTGGAAAGGGAGTACAATCTTGACCTGGTTACAACTGCCGCCAGCGTTATTTATAAGGTTTATAAGACAAAGGGTGATGCGTTTGACCTGATGAATCCTACCAATATGCCGGAT
>JAZQNG010000036.1:0-2547 GCA_045627205.1 Lachnospiraceae bacterium | reverse complement strand
CAGGGTCAAAGGATTTGACCCTGCAACCCCGTCCCCACTGGTTCAATATACTATGATTATACTTGCATATAAGATTAATTTCTATTATTATTATGTCAAATATTATGACGATTCTGATATTTTAGGAGGTTTTTATGAGGTTACAGCAGGATGTTGCACACGGGACCTGGGATTATCCTTTTCAGGTACATAACACGGAGCTTACAAATGGGCTTTCCCTCTATCCCCATGTTCACAGCGAGCTGGAGATAACCTGTATTACCAAAGGACAGGGAATCTTCTGTATCAACGGCCAGGATTATCCGGTAAATAAGGGAACCCTTCTGGTTATACCCTCTGAAGCCATTCATCTGGCTTATCCTACCGTGAACGAGCCTGCCTCCTTTTTTTCAATAGTTTTCTCTCCCGCCTGCTTTTGCTTACACGGAAATAACCGTATTTATACTAAATACATCGCTCCCATCCTTGAACGCCGCCGACTCTTTCCCGAATATCTTTGCGGTTCCAATAAAGGGCTGACTGATAATCAGTATTCTGATATCTGGAGAGCAGCCAGGGAAGTTGAGTCTGCCGCCTTAGTCCCTGACGGGGAGCTGCTTACCCAGGGTGCTCTGCTCAGGCTGTGGTATCTCCTGTTTCAATTGAGCACCGAGCAGTCGGTGACGGCTGCCGCTGACCTTCGCAGCCTGCGTCTTAAGGATAGCATTGATTATATGCATACCAATTTCAGCTCACACATTTCCATAAGTGATCTTGCCTCCATTGCCCATATGAGTGAAGGTCATTTTTCACGTACCTTCAAGGATTACATGAAGATGAGTCCTCTTAATTATGTGATAGAAATACGCATCCGCGAAAGCGCAAAACTACTGAAGGATAGCAGCCTCCCGATTGGTGAAATCGCCCTTAGCTGCGGCTTTAATGACTTTAGTTATTTTGGCAGACATTTCAAAAGAGAAATGAAATGTAGTCCAAGAAAATACAGAAATGATAAAGAATCTATATTGACATAAAAACAAAAAGAATTCACAGAAGCATCTGCAGCTTCCGACGACAAATTTGATTGTTGTTCCGTGGTTCACCTATTCGTTCTTTTTGTTCTTGATAAACCTATATACCGGCAGCAGCGTAATGCCAAAATCAGTCAGGGCCAGCAGTGCCAGCCACTTGCAGGGAGATATTAATCCGGCGATAAGAAAACAAATAAATGCAACCCCGGGAATTCCCGATACGAACTTGCCTGATTTTTTAGATGCCCTGGGTGCTCCGATATATGTCACTACCCACGCCAAAAGCCCTAAAAACCAAAATATACCGGATACAAGCCAGATACTCTGCTCTATGTGTCCAAGCTTTGGTCCCACCAGATATTCCAGCAGGAAGAACACGCCAATGGCAATTGCAAAACCAAGTATTACCAATATCACCTTTTTAGTGTTAGTTAGAAACTTCATTTCCAAACAACCTCAATACATCATTGCTTTCCATTAATTTACCCATTGTCCTTCTGTCTTCTTCCGTCAACTCCCTTTATACCTTAAATTATACAGGAAGCTTACATTTTTTCAATTATCACCAGGTATCCCTTTTCCTTACTACTGCCGGGAGATTTTTTTTAAGCTCATATGCCATAAATGCGGCAAAATCTTCATATTCCTGAAGCATATTGTCATTATAATCGTGAAAAGCAAGTATGCGTCCACCCTTTGCCACCCAGATGATAGCAGGATAGTAATATCCGCTCTGCCCTACAGGCACGGCCTCCCACTCCGGATGTGCTTTAACGGTGGTTGCGATATCAGGCCATTCAGGTAAGTCCAGATTAGGATCCTCTGTATAATAGTCCCGCAACTCATCGACATCGGAATCAAACCGGTCCGGGTATGTGCCAAAGAACGATACCTCAAAATCAATGAAACGCATCTCGCCGTTTATGTTTTCAAGAACGTTTGTGTCAACGAAAATACCGCCGTATTTGTCAAAAAAGTCTGCTGCCGCCTCCGTAAAAGGCACGCCTGCCGCATCGTAAAGCTTTTTAAGCTGTTCTCGCGGCTGCCCTGCTTTATTATATTTCCTGCCAAACTCAAGAGCCTTTTGGGCACGATCCTTAGGCTCTCCGGTAAGCTCCTCCTCTACTGTCTCCTTTTCAAGATATGACAGCACCCGGTCGTAGACTTCAGTCCACCACTCAAATTCAGTCCCCTGCACGACGCTCCTTAATTTCAGGATTTTCTCACGCAGTTCAGCTTTATCGATGATTTTTTTAGTGCTGTGCCCATTTATGTGACAGGATTTATATGGGGCAATATCTCTATGGCTGATTCCCCATTCAAGTGAATCATAGGATCCCGTTTTCTGCATACGGATTATGGCAAAGTTCCCGAACTCATTACTTTCCTGCTTCGGTGGATGGCACTCCCACTCACCGTTATAGAGTCTTCCGTTTTCAATACGGAATTCCAAAAGCTCCTCCATCATATCCTCCCACTCTATGTATCGTACTTCACTGCCCGTTTTCACTGTTCCCGGTTATTTCCGGATATTTTA
>JAZQNG010000035.1:0-27912 GCA_045627205.1 Lachnospiraceae bacterium | reverse complement strand
TTAGCCACTCGTAAAACTCGCGGCATGAGGATTAGTGTGAAAAATCATATACGCAAATTTTTCACACAGCAATTTGAGTCGCGAGCTCCTCAAATTGTATCCATTAGCCACTCGTAAAACTCGCGGCATGAGGATTAGTGTTTTGGGGGATTATATGAAAAAAGGCGTAAAGATTGCTTTAATTTCAATAATATCACTTTTGGTTGTTGCAGGTGCTTCATTCGGAATTTTATATGCAACTAAGGGAGAATATGTCCGGAACTGGTGGGCTATGCTTACCAAGGATGATAATGAATATTTCGAATGGGTTACGGACCGTCGCATTCAGAGCGTAAGCGACGAAATAAAAAAACTTGATTTAAGTACCTCAGATCCGGTTTTCCGTTCGAATTCGGATATTTCCGTTTCACTTTCAAAGGAATTCGGTTCCCTCGTCGGACTTGAGAATTTTGAGGGCTTTGACGATGCCGGATTAAGCCTTGTGGATTCCTATTACAAAAATGAACAGGGAGAGGAGATATTTGGCATAAAGCTTTCTCCTCACTTTAATGAGGTAAGTATTCTTGATCTGGCTGTTTCTGTTAACCGTGATAAGAGGATGCTGTTTGTTGGAGTACCGAGTTATACGGATTCCTTCGTTGTATTAGAGAACTTTGATGAATTGTCAGAATTGTCCGGGGAGGCTTCATTGCCCCTGGAAATTGATGAGGATGAGTTCTGGACGAGCATTGGTACGGTGATTGACTCGATGAAAAGCTCCACGGACAGTGGAGACGCTGCACTGAATTTTGAAAAACTCTGCCGTATTGCTTTGGATAAGACCGGTGAGATTTCCCTTGAAAAGGATGTTGTGCTGAAGGTAAACGGCGCAGAAAAGGAACTTAATGAGCTGAAGGCAAAGTTTTCAAGGCAGGAGGTAATTGATTTATTAAAATCGTATGCTGACTATCTTGAGAAGGAGGCTGAGGCTGTCTGCACTGATGAAACAGCACGCAGCAGAGTATTGGAAGGTTACAATAATATCAATACCTTCATCGATAAATTTTTCGAGGAAAAATCGGTAAGCTTAGAGCTTAATTTATATGTAGATGGAAAAGGCGATATTGAGGGCTTGTGCATTAATCCAAAGCTGGATGAACTGTCCCTTACCATTTCTGTCTTTTCAGAGAAAAAGGATGAAAATCAGACTGTATGCAATGCAGAGATTGAAGTAAATACAATACGTGCGCTGACTGTTGAATGCATCACGGAAAAGACGGATAAGGAAAGAAAAATACATGCAGTACTTACACCGGGGCAGATGGTCAGAAGCTTTTTAAAGCTTGAGGATATATGTCTTGTTGCTGATATTTCTTCACCAATCGATATTTCTGCCTCCGATATGAGCTGTATGTTTAAGCTTGCACTCAAAAACAGCGAACAGGATGAGAAAAGCATTGCAGCTGTTTCAATCGACCACTCACGTTTTATTTCGGTTTATGAGGACAGGCTGGCACCCTCTGATGCTTCAAAGGAGCTGAACAGCCGTGAAAGGCTTGCTGAAAGCGATTATATTGATGTGAACCGTCTGATTGACTACGCAGTTGACAGGCTGACAAGGATAAACAGTGAAGCCTTTAACAATTTCCTTGATATCGAAATTTTCGGCGGTGAACAGAATACGCTTCAGCTTCTTACCGGCTTTAAAGAAAGTGGAATCGGAGATATACTGACTCCTCAGCTCAGAATGATGATTCTCGATGAGGAGGCTGTACCGGATGGCAGCGGGGATATTGATTCTGATGACGGTCAGGAGCTTCCCGGCGGCGAAGACGGACAGAATCCCGGGACAGATGGGGAAAATCAGAATCCCGATGTCGGATCGGGTGATACAGATCCGGGAATGGATGTAAGCCCCGATGGCAGTGAAAACCCCGACGGCAGCGAAAATCCTGATGGAACCGTAGCTAAACCCGAATTTGTCTTTGTTCCTGCCGACCATGAATATTCATTGGATTTCCTGGCTGATTATGTTACCGGACTTGATTATAAGGGGATTGAATTTGATGCCAGACTTACCTCTGTTATTGAAGAAAATCCGGATATCCTGAGAAATTCATTCCTTGAGAAATGTGATTTTGACAGCCATTTCGATTCACCTGAAGGCTATGGCGTACAGATGGGTGATGAGATATATTTCAGTGCCTGTGCCCTTATGGGCGGCGTACCCTTGAGTGCATATTCCTATGATGACTGCTATGCGCTTATGGGCCGGTATGATTATGGCGATGGAATTGATGATAATATTGTCGGAATGAAGGTTGGGGACAGTTTAGACATTGTACTTACCCTTGATGAAAGATTTGGAGTTTTTAAAGGCTATACAGGTACCTTCAGAATTACATGTACGGATATTAAGCAGTATGTGAAGCCTGAATGGACGGAGGAGTACATTGTCGGATGCCTCGGCTATGAGTCCCTTGAGGCCTGTGACAGGGAAATCGGAAATACCGGAGAGGGAACAATTGAATTTACCGGAGAATGCCTGAGCGACAGTGAAATTGAAGCAGCTGTTTTTGGAATCATGGACGCTTCCTATAAACTGGCTGAGTTTGACAGCAGGGCATACAGGATGTATTTCAATTTTGAAAACCGTCTGTGGCTGAAGAACAGGGGAATGTGCTATGATGATTATTATGAAAACTATGTAGCTGCATCGAACCCTATGAATGGCGGATACTACAATTATTCTAAAAATTTCTTCGATGCAAAGATGGTTGAAGCTGCCAAATATGCGTATATAGCAAGGAATGAGCATATTTATATATCTGCAGAGGAGGCAGAAGCCTGTGCATTAAGTATTGCTGACGAGGGTGAAAGCCTTGAGGAGCTTTTCACCCATAACAGTGAAGAAAATATATACAATTTGTGTATAGTGAATAAGTGCAGGGAGTTGATTCTTGCAAATGCAGATATAACAAGGGAATAAGCTTTTGGAAAAATATGGATAAATGAAAATACCAAACCGATACAGATCAGTTTGGTATTTTTCGATTTACCTTAATCGCATGCTTAGGACACATTTCCTGACAGCAGTAGCATCTGATGCATTTTTTGTAGTCGTAAACGGGTGGTCTGTCCTTTCCCTGTGAAAATGAAAGCGCCTTACCCGGAACAGGACAATGCTCCACGCATACACCGCATCGGATACATTTATCACTGTCGATTACAGGCTTTCTTTGTAAATGTGTCATGATATTGGCATATTTTGCAAGCCAGTTTTTTCCCTTTTCATTACGGATAATGTCAAAATCAGGCTTTCCGAATTTTGCCACGAGCTCATCTGCTGAAATTTCCCGTGCAGCTGTTAAATTTGTATCTGATTTATCACAGGTAAGGCTGTCTTCAAGCAGAAGAAGCCTTATTTTAGTTTTATCCATTGTTCCGATTCCGAGTTTTTCACCCTGAACGCAGGTCGGTACCTGTTCCGGATCAAAGTATATTAAATTGCTGAAAACCGTATCCATGGCAACAGGGTCCGTAGAAACCAGCAGAAGCCCCATGGAGGTCGGATTTCCTGAACCCGGACCGTTTCCTTCCATGGCAACAATTCCGTCCATGATGTTCAGTGCGGGTGCTTTACAGCGGTGGATATCAGCCAGCATTCTGGCGAATATAGTGGCATTTGCATATTTTATATGGCCGGCGGCCTTTCTTTTACCACAGATAAAGCCATAAACATTTTTTACGGCACCTGTTATATTTTCCAGCGCGTGTGTTTTCATTTTACACAGATTTATAATAGAATCTGCTTCGGTTATTTCCTTTGCGAAGTAAAATTCCTTTGCCGTAGCCCCATTTGGAAAGGCAGTGAGTACCTCCTCATCCATGGGTGCAAGTGTTGCCCCGTAGGTATTTTCGAGAAGCAGACCGATTTTTTCAGCGGCGTTTTTACAGCTTCCGTGTCCGGGAGAATCGCCATATTTAACATTTGGACATCCTGCATCCTTTAAAAGATGGAGAACGGCACGGATGACCGCAGGGTGTGTCACTATACCGCTGTCGGCATCTGCAGTAGTAAGAAAATTGGGTTTTACGAGAATGTTCCCGTTTATTTTAATCAGATTTTCGAGTCCGCCAAGATATAATATTGCAGACTTTAATTTTTCGTAAATTTTGTTTTCATTATAGTCATTTTGCTGTATAATAATTACTGTGGAATTTTTCATCGGTTTGCTACCTTTTTGCGATGTATGTTTTTAGATGATGCGGCGAATTGCAGCCGGTGCGGCCGAGATTTATTATAGCAGAATTTTTACTAATATTCCAGCCTTTATGTATAAGAATTACGGTACCGGGAATTATGGTTTGATGCATCGGCTGAGGAGTGCTGTTTTTGTGAGCCGGTCCGTAAGTAAGCTAATGGAACGGAGAAGCATTAATCGTGATGTATATAAAGACTGGAGAAATATAATCAGGACAGGGGATTTGTGATATGGATGAGAATAAAAGGAAAAAATATGGTCCAATACTGGCGATAGGACTTATTGCCGTTCTTGCAGTCGGAATATTCATCGGCTATTTGATAAGCGGTGGAAATGATGATAGTGTTCCTATTGACAGTGTTGTTGTAACGGATGGAAAATCCGGTTTATCAAAGACTGCTGATAATAGTGGTACGGATACTTCTGTATCAGCTATCGATTCCTCAGAAAATGAGAATACTCCGGATAAGGCTGAGGCTAAGACCGAAGATAAGTCCGAGGGCAATACAGCAGATAAGGCTGAAGATAAGACCGAGGGCAATATAGAATATAAGACCGGAGATAATTTCGAGGGCAATACAGCAGATAAGGCTGAAGATAAGTCCGGAGACAATTCCGAGGAAAATACAGCAGATAAGGCTGAAGATAAGACCGGAGACAATTCCGAGGGCAATACAGATAAGGCTGAAGATAAGACCGGAGACAATTCTGAGGGCAATACAGCAGATAAAACCGAAGATAAGTCCGGCGACCGGAAAGCTGATAGTCCTGTGACTGAAACCGGTGATAATACAGCAGATAAGACCGATGCAGGCAAGACCGGAACGGACAAGACTGATGCAGGCAAGACAGGCACAGACAATACCGATGCAGGTAAGACAGGCACGGATAAGACCGATGCAGGTAAGACAGGCACGGATAAGACCGATGCAGGCAAGACAGGCACAGACAATACCGATGCAGGTAAGACAGGCACGGATAAGACCGATGCAGGCAAGACAGGCACAGACAAGACCGATGCAGGTAAGACAGGCACAGACAAGACCGATTCAGGCAAGACAGGAACGGACAAGAATAAAAATAAGAACGGGTATGTCCTGACCTATTCGTCGGATAATTCCTGGCAGAATGGTAATGTGAATATGTTCGGAATGCAGTTTGGCGTGACAAACAGTACCTCGAATACTGTCGGAGGCTGGACTGTGGTTCTTACAATTGATGGTCTGAGCCAGGTTGAAGGCTGGAACGGAAGCTTCTCAATCAGCGGAAATGAGATGACCATTAAGGATGCAGGATATAATGCAGATATTTATGCAAACGGAACCATAACCTTCGGATGCAATCTTGGTGTAACAGCATCAACGGTGAAGGTGACAAAGGCGACTCTGAACGGTACTGAGATGACCGTTCAGGCAGGAAAGGTTGACCAGAATAATCAGAACAACAATTTGAATAACGATGGTAACGGTGGAAATGGCGGAAGCAGTGGAAACGGTGGAAGCATCGGAGCCAATAATGACAGTATTTCCTCGGTTGATGTTTCGAAGCTTCTTGAAAGAAGCAAGGCTGCCGTACAGGGAGATGACTGGCTTCATACCGATGGAAGGAAAATTCTTGATAAAAACGGCAAGCAGGTTTGGCTTACCGGACTTAACTGGTTCGGATACAACACAGGAACAAATACCTTTGACGGTCTGTGGAATTCACAGCTTGAGCCTACTGTAAAGGCTATTGCGGACCATGGCTTTAACCTTATAAGGGTTCCGATTTCAGCAGAGCTGATAAACCAGTGGTCAAATGGCGAGTATCCGAAGGCAAATTATAATAATGCCTACAACACCGCATTAAACAGCATGAACAGCCTGGAAATCTGGGATTATTTCCTTACACTGGCTGAAGCCTCGGGAATTAAGGTAATGCCTGATATTCATTCTGCAGAAACGAATGCCTCCGGCCACAATGTGAATCTGTGGTATACAAATAAGGTCACGGTAAAGGATTATTACCATGCTTTGGAATGGATGGCTGAACGCTACAAAAACAATGATACAATCATCGCCTTTGACCTGAAAAACGAGCCTCACGGTAAGCCCTACGAGGGTGCCGGGGCTGCTGTGTGGAACGATTCAAAGGCTGATAATAACTGGAAATATGTAGCCGAAACGGCTGCTTCAAAGATACTTGCTAAAAATCCCAATGTACTGATTCTGATTGAGGGAATTGAGATTTATCCTATGGACTTAAAGAATAATTCTGATTATCATTCGACGAATGACAAGGAATATTACTTTAACTGGTGGGGCGGAAATCTCCGTGGTGTAAAGGATTTCCCGGTAAACCTTGGTAAGTATCAGAATAAGCTTGTATATTCACCGCATGATTATGGTCCTACGGTATATCAGCAGCCCTGGTTTGAGGGTTCATATGATTTTGACAGTCTGATGAAGGACTGCTGGCACGATAACTGGTTTTTCATTTATGAGGATAATATTGCACCGCTTCTGATAGGCGAGTGGGGCGGCTTTATGACGGAGCCCAATATTACCTGGATGACATATATGAGAAAGCTGATAAGCAAATATCACCTTAACCACACCTTCTGGTGCCTTAATGCCAATTCGGGTGATACCGGCGGATTGCTTCTTGATGATTTTAAGACATGGGATATGGCAAAGTATAATTTTGTTAAGGAAGTTCTGTGGCAGGAGAACGGAAAATTTGTCGGCCTGGACCACGCAATTGCATTGGGAGATAATGGTATCAGCTTAAGTGCTGCCAAGGGGCTGAAGTAAGGATAACCGTATGAGAAAAAGAATCTATAACATTATAAAAATCGGACAGCGCGATGATCTGCCAAGCAGAATATTTGATGTTATGCTTGTTATCACTATATTGCTGAATGTTTCCGTGACTTTCATGCTGACCTTTGATGTGTTTGAAAAGTATTACGGTCTGTTTGATGTGATAGAAGTTGTGACAATGGTCATTTTCTGTATCGAATACATGCTTAGGATCATTACGGCAGATTTTCTTTATCCTGATGAAAAGCCATGGCGGGCAAGAGTACATTTCCTGTATTCCTTTGATGGAATCGTAGATCTGCTTACCATTCTTCCTCTTGTGCCCTTGAGCGGTTTTATAGTATTCAGGATATTAAGGGTTGTACGTATTTTTCATCTGTTCAGAATCAATAACCAGTATGATTCGTTCAACATTATAACCCTTGTAATGAAGGACAAGTGGAAGCCGATATGCTCCTCGGTCATCATTATCCTTATTTTCATGATGGCTTCATCCCTCGGAATTTATTCCGTTGAGCATGCTGCCCAGCCTGAAGCTTTTTCAAATGCTTTTTCGGGAATGTGGTGGAGCATGTCTACCCTGCTGACGGTCGGTTACGGTGATATTTATCCTATCACTACCGCAGGCAAGCTGATGGGAATGGGAATTGCCTTTCTTGGAGTAGGTCTTGTGGCAATTCCTACAGGTATTATCAGTGCGGGCTTTGTTGAACAGTTTTCGTATAGAAAAGAGGCTTCAAAAAAGCTGTGTGATATAAAGGAAATCGGAGAGGTTCTTGTTTTTGAGTCGGATGATATCTGTGGAAGGACAGTGGAGCAGATAATGAAAAGCAGGACACTGACTGTCCTGCTTGTAATAAGGGGCGAATTAAAGCTTGTTCCGTTCAGCACTCTTGTAATCAATGCAAATGATATTCTGGTCGTGGAGTCGGAGCGGATTACCAAAGCGCCTGAACGAAGGAACAAGGATAAGAAGTCCTCGGGCAAAAAGCACTGAGCCCAAAACGGCGGAATCAATATTTAATGCGGCCGATTATCACAAAGCAGATGAAGCCTGCGATATCTGTTGCAACAATTGTTGAGCCTACAGGAGTATCGGCAAGGATTGCAATCAGTATTCCGATAGAGGCACATACCACAGCAAATATTCCCGAACAGATTGAAACCGATTTAAAGCTTTTAAATACACGCATCGAGGACAGTGCAGGGAAGATGATGAGTGCTGAGGTAAGCAGGGAGCCGACAAGGTTCATGGCAAGAACGATGATTACGGCTACGACTATGGCTATCATTGTGTTGTAAACATTGGTGTTTGTACCGACTGCCTTTGAAAAGTTTTCATCGAAGGTTACGGCAAATATTCTTGCGTAGAAGAATATATACATTATCAGGACGATAACGGACAGTCCCACACAAAGCCAGACCTCAGCGGTAGTAAGCGTAAGTATTGAGCTTGAGCCGAAGAGTGTTGAGCAGACATCACCTGAAAGGTTGGCTGAGGCTGAGAAAATGTTCATAAGGAGATAACCGATTGCAAGTGCTCCAACGGAGATGATTGCTATGGCGGCATCTCCTTTTATTTTTGTGTGCTGGCCGGTACGAAGCAGCAGTATGGCGCTGCCGACCGTTATCAGCAGGACAAGTGGCATATCGTTTGTCAGGTTTACTACACCAGCTATGGCTATTGCACCAAAGGCAACATGGGATAAACCGTCGCCTATAAATGAAAAGCGCTTTAAAACAAGCGTAACTCCCAAAAGGGACGAGCAGAGCGCAATGAGTACTCCGACAATCATTGCGTTCCTGACAAAAGAATATTGAAAATATTGTGATAATGTATCGAATATAGTTCCCATATCGTTCCGATGCCGCCGGCATTCCTTTCAGTTAAGTGAGGATTCTATTGTTTCGAGATTTTCAGTCATTATTTTAATATAGTCAAGCCCCTGCGCTATATCACGGGATGATACAGACTGCATGGAATTCAGGGCTTTAATTTCTATGTTCTGGCGCTTGGAGCCTGCTATTACGGTATCTGCTATATCATGCTTTGCACCCTCCAGAATGAATACCGTGTTCAGCTGAAGCTCGCTGATTTTTGATGAAAGGAAGCTGATAGTTTCAAAGCCTGCTTCACTTTCGGCACTGCAGCCGAGAAAGGCTGCATAATAGGAAAGACCGTAGTCATCCGTAAGATATCTGAAGGGGAAGCGGTCCGCAAACAGCAGGGTTTTATTTTCAGCTTTTGCGAAAAGACCGGTATATTTTGAATCGAGGGCTGACAGCTTTTCAAGATAAGCTGTCAGGTTTTTTGAGTAAACCGATGCGTTTTCGGGATCCTTTCCGGAAAGTGTTTCAGCTATGTATGAGCAGATTTTTTCGGCATTTCTTATTGAAAGCCATACATGCTCATCATATTCGGGAGCCTCGCTGTGAGCCTCGTCTTCGTGTTCTTCTTCTTCCTCGGACTGCATTCCCTCTACGACCTCTTCCTCCTTTAGTGAAGAGGAGAGGTAGGACATCATATCGATAACAGCCATATCATTGTTTGTTTTGTTTTTCAGGGCATCCTTAACCCAGCTGTCGGATTCGCCTCCGACATAAATGAAGATATCACAGTCGGATATTTTTACGATGTCGCTTACAGAGGGCTGGAAGCTGTGAAGGTCTACACCGTTGTCAATCAGCATCGTCAGCTCCACATCTGCTGTTTTTTCACCAAGTATATTCCTTACCCAGTCGTATTCGGGGAAAATTGTTGTAACGATTGAGAGTTTTTTTGATTCCTGACTGTTTGTATTACAGCCGGTGCATCCCAAAACGGTAATACAGATCAGTACCACCCCTAAAATTGTTTGGAGTATTGTTTTATTTATCCTGTTTATGACCTTCATATGTTTTCCTTCCTGCAGTTTTTACAGAGTCCGTAAAGAATGGTATTGCTTTTGTCAATTGAAAATTCGTCCTTATCAGAAAGCAGCTCCAAAAGGGCGGCACTTGCATTTTCGCTTGCATGAAAGGTTTTTCCGCATTTTTCACAGGAAAGATGCAGCTTTTCACGGCAGCTGTCGCTGTCAATATACTGGTAGTAGGCATCGCGTACTCCCGCCCTTGTAAATTTGTGTATACGACCCTCGGCCTCGAGCTCTGAAAGATTTCTGTACACAGCACTGACGCTTATATTTTCATCGGCAATGGCTTTGGCTATTTCCTGCGCCGTTTTCTGACTGTCATGGTTCTGCTCAAGAAAGTCCAGAAGCATTTTTCGTTGTTTTGTAATATATTTTGACAAAGAATATCACCTCGTTTTGAAAAATAACGCTTAATACAGTTTAGCAGTCCAAACATGATTTGCGAATGATTCGCAAATCAGTATAAATAAAGCCCTGCCTCTTGTCAAGCTAAATATTTTGAAAAAGCCCTGTTTATTATGCTTTGCACTTCACAGCTGCACAACATTACGCAATATTTGTATTGTTTTTCTTCATTTTTTATGTTAAAATTTTAAAGATTATAAGCAATAAAATGCCAATTAATAGATGGCTTTAAATTGCGTGCATTTTCAATGCCGCAAAACCCAAAATCAAATTGAAAAGAGAGGTCGAAACAGTGAAAATTGCATCTGTTAAAGGAACTAATGATTATCTGCCGTCAGAGGTTGAGCTGAGGGATTACCTTCAGGCCGCCATATTAAATATTTATGAGAAAAACGGCTTCAGACGTATAATGACACCTGCTATTGAGGATATAGAAAATCTTGATAAAAGCGATGGCGGTGACAACCTTAATCTGATTTTCAAAATACTGAAGAGAGGCGAGAAGCTTGAAAAGGCTATCGAAAGCGGAGACGAGAAGGAGCTTGCGGACCTTGGCTTAAGGTACGATCTGACACTTCCGCTTACAAGGTATTATGCCGGAAATAAGGAAAAGCTTCCTTCACCGATGAAATGCATCCAGATTGACAAGGTTTACCGTGCAGAGCGTCCTCAGAAGGGAAGGCTCAGGGAGTTTGTACAGTGTGATATAGACATTCTCGGTTCAGAATCGCCAAACTGTGAGGTTGAACTTATCTGTGTCACAGCAGAGGCTCTTCAGGCTATTTCACTTAAGGATTTCAAAATCAAGATTAATGACAGACGTCTGCTTAAGGGCATGCTTTTAAAGTGCGGATTTGAGGCAGAGCAGCTTGATAGTGTCTGCATTTCCTTTGATAAGCTTGATAAAATCGGAGCAGAGGGTGTAAGCGGCGAGCTTACCGAAAAGGGCTTTAGCGGAGCAGCAATTGCAAGACTTCTTGAAATCCTTGAGATGCGTCCTTTTACACTTGATATGATGTCGGAGCTCTGTGATGATACTGAATCCGTAGAGAACCTTAAATATATCATCAATACAGTAAAGACAGTTACCGGCAATTCCTTCGAGGTTGAGTTTGATCTTTCACTTGTCCGCGGACAGGGCTATTATACAGGTACCGTATTTGAGGTTGAAAGCACTAAATTCAGGGGTGCAATCAGTGGCGGCGGACGCTATGACAACCTTGTAGGAAAGTTCATCGGACAGTCGGTTCCTGCAGTCGGGTTTTCAATCGGCTTTGAGCGTATTTTTTCAATACTTATGGAAAGTGGCTTTGAAATTCCCAGCAAGGCCAAGAAGATTGCCGTACTTTACAACAGCGCTGAATATCCGGCAGCTGCATTAAAGGCAGCCGAGCTTCGTAAGGATTATGATGTATGTCTTTATGAAATGCCGAAAAAAACAGCAAAGTTTTTAAATAAGCTTCAGGAAACAGGATATTACGGCTTCTGGATTATGGGACAGTCGGAGAATGTGAATGTTTTAAGCTGAGACTGAACAATCAGCGGATATATGCAGCTATGCATTCTTTAAGGAGTGCTTAAACGGGTGCGACTGAAAGGGTTGGGTATATGAATAATAAAATCGTACTGAAGGACTTATATAAGGATTATTTTAAAATAGGAGCCGCATGTGAGCTCTGCAATGAAAGATTTCCCAATAATGAAATCGGAAATCCTGCTAAGGAGAAAATACTTCTTGAGCAGTTTAATACCACAACCTTCGGGAATCAGCTTAAGCCTGCCTATAATATGGGCTGGAACAGTCCTGAAGCAGGTGAGGATTATCTTCCGTTCGTTATTTTCCCGCCGGCAAAGATTATGCTTGACTGGTGTCAGAAAAATGGGCTTCCTCTACGGGGACATGTTATGGTATGGCACAGCCAGTGTGCGAAGGAGGCATTCTGCAAGGGCTATGAGCCTGTTACAGTGCCCACGGACCCTGAGCTTTTGAAGGAAAAGCCTTTCCTGAAATTTATGGAGCCCTTAAAGCCTGAGTGCTTTGTTGACAGGGTGACTCTTCTGAAGCGTATGAAAAGCTACATTGCTTCCATGATGGACTATATGTACGCAAACGGATACGGAAGACTTATCTATGCCTGGGATGTCGTAAATGAGGCGATTGAGCTTGCCGACAATACTGAAACCGGGCTCAGGAACAGCTACTGGTATCAGATAATAGGCGATGATTTTATTTACTGGTCCTTTAAGTTTGCAAAGGAAGCAGTTGTAACAGCTTCTAAAAAATATGCTTCGCAGTATGGTGTTGAGCCTGAGGACGAAGCGGCTTTAAAGGAGCTTCAGCCTAAACTTTTTTATAATGACTATAATGAGTTTCAGGCCGATAAAAAAACAGCAATCATCAATGCACTTACAAGATGCGGTGACGGAAGCTTCCAGAGCGTGGTATGTGCGGATGCCGATCAGCATCTTTTTGATGATTATGTTATCGGAAACCGTACTCACGGAAGCATTATCGGTGAGGGACTTATTGACGGAATCGGAATGCAGGGGCATCTGAGTGACAATAATGATGTTGATGAGTATATTACTGCACTCAGGGATTATGGTGCACTTGTATCAGAGGTTCATATTACCGAACTTGATGTTAAATGCACATGTGCAAATAATAATGCTGAATATTATCAGGCAGTATTTTATAAAAAGCTTTTTGAGGGAATACTTCAGGCAAAGTGTGACGGTGTTAATGTTACTGCGGTTACCTTCTGGGGACTTTCGGATGATAATTCCTGGATTCGGGGTGCAAATCCCCTGCTTTACCGCGGTGATTTATCCACGAAAAAATCATATGACGGTGTAGTATTTGCAGTGACCGGAGAGAGCCTTGGAGAGCCTGAAAAGGTTATTTATAATCTTGAGGACCGTCTGATTGATTTTGAGGAGGCCGGAGAAAAGGGCATTAAGCCTGAGGATATCGGGTTTAAAATGCGCGGCTTCGGTGAAGTTGCCATTACTGACAGGCTTTCTCACAGCGGTAAATTCTGTCTTGAAAATGAAAGACGCTTTGGCGAATGGTGCGGTCCGAGCATCAATGTATCTGATTTTATCGGTCAGACCATAAAAATAAGTGCATGGGTAAAGACTCCGGCTAAGGGAATAAGTCTGTTTGCCGACCTTGGAGGAAAGGACCCGGTACTTGCTTCGCTGGATGGCGTAAGTGACGGGTGGAGACAGCTCAGTGCCGAATATAGGGTACCTGCCGGTGCTTATTCGGTTTTCCTTTACCTGCTGACAAAGGAAGAGGACAAGATGAAGCAGAGTCCTATTTATATTGATGATGTTGAAATCAGTCTTGTCGGACTGAAGGAGGGCTTTGAGGAGGAGACAAATATTGCCTCTATCCGTGGCGTCGGACACCTTCCCTTCTGCTTTATTACCGATAAGGAGTCAAGAGACGGTAAGGGCCATTCCTACTGCGTAACGCGTCAGGAAAAGGATGCAACGATGAAGTTCAATATTTCTCCTTATGTAGGCAGAAAGGTTGAAATTACTGCATATGTTAAGTCCTCTGATAATGTTATCAGAATGGGTCTTGACGGTGCTGAACCCATCCTCTTCAAGGAGGTTTCAAACATTAAAGGGGAATGGATGGAGCTTACGGTTCAGACAGAGCTTGACAGTGAGCTGAATTCAGCTGAGATATATATTGAGACTGACGGAAATTCGGATTTTTATGTTGATGATATTTTTGTCCATCTTTTAGTATGATCTTTACTTTAGAGCCTTAAGGCTTAAGATGGGGAAGAGTATTGGAGAATGATTATGGGAGAGGAACGTGCAGAGGGGAAGACTCAGTTTCTTGATGTTCTTCGTCTCGTGGGTATATTGGCTGTTATTATACTGCATACGGTTTCTGGCGTTGCAGATAATATGTCTGAACAGATGAGCGGAACACAGCTTGCCGTATATACAGCTATCAAGCAGGTTTGTGAGATTGGCGTACCGCTGTTTCTGATGGTATCAGGTGCATTAATGCTTGATCCTGAAAAAAACATTACAATTAAGCTTTTATTCAAAAAATATCTGAAACGGCTTGTTCTTGCACTGCTTATTTTCGGTACGGTTTTTGCATTCGGCGAGCTTATATTCATGGATGCCTCAGGTAGTATTCCAAAGCTTATCCTAAGGGCCTTAAAGCGTGTGGCACTCGGAAAATCCTGGGCGCATCTGTGGTTTATGTATATCATAATCGGGATATATCTTCTGATTCCGGTTTTACGTGTTTTTACGGCGAGGGCAGATGAAAAGGTTTTTACCTACTGTATTGTTTTACTTATTGTGATGCAGAGCATACTGCCGGCAGTACTGTCGCTGATTGATGCCGGATTTGCCGTAGAGCTTCCGGTCAGGGGAATTTACCTTACATATTTTCTGATGGGATACTATCTCCGAAAATATCCGCTGTTCAGTGATGCAAACAGGAAGGCACTTTATTCTGTCGGAACAGTAGTTGCCCTGTGGCTGATAGCAGTGCCCTTTTTCAGGCTTATGGCTTCAGAAACGGATTTGTCGGTTGCAGGCTATTCATCGCCGGCTGTACTGGTACTGTCTGTTGTAGTATACGAATGGGCGGCAGGCAGAAAAAAGGATAGTGCACTGTGCAGAATTGCAACAGGAGTACGCCCCTATGTTTTTGGAATGTACCTTGTTCATACTGTATTTATAAATTTCCTGTATAAGGTACTTGGTGTTTCAACGCTTCTGCTGGGTGGTTACATGCTTATTCCGGTGGTTGCGGTTTTTACCTTTGCATTTTCATTCGTCGTTTCGTACATAATGAAGAAAATACCATGGTTTGGAGATAATGTTGTATAGCGGATTTATTCTGCATGTTTTTGTTTTTAGTTTCAGTTTTATAAAAAGAGGTTAGTGTGAAAAATCATATGCGCTAATTTTTCACACGGCAATTTGAGTCGCGAGCTCCTCAAATTGTATCCATTAGCCACTCGTATAACTCGCGGCATGAGGATTATTATGAAAAAAAGAGTTTTATATCTTCTTGGAGGCTTGTTATTTTTCTTTTCGTTTGCCGCAGCATTATCGGGAAAAAATGTTGAGGCAGCTACCTGCTACAATCACAGTGCAACCAATTCGAAGGTGACAAAGGCAGCCACCTGTACTTCATCCGGAACCAGAGAATACCGTTGTAAGAACTGCGGCTATCTTGTTAAAACGGAAACAATAAAGGCTACGGGACATTCGTATGGAAGTGTAATAACTGTAAAGTCACCCACATGTACCGAAGCAGGTTCCGGCTATAAGGACTGCACAATCTGTTCACACAGGGAGGCTGTAACACTGAATAAAACATCTCACAATCCCGTGGCATTTACAAACAATGCAACCTGTACATCAACGGGTTCAAAGGGAACAAAATGTTCGAAATGCGGAAATATTATCGGAAACGTCACTACAATTGACAAGCTGCCTCACAGCTATGGCAGTAAGGTTACTACTACTACGGCAGCTACCTGTACATCTACAGGAATCGGATATCAGCAGTGCTCCTGTGGAGCAAAGAAGACTGTTACGATAGATAAAAAATCGCACAGTCCTGAGGCTTTTGAGGAAATAGCGACCTGTACAAAGCAGGGCAGAAAGGGAATAAGATGTTCTGTATGCAAAACCGTCCTTGGTGATGTAACCTACACTGCTAAGAAGGATCACAGCTATGGTTCGGTAACTGTTGAGAAGAATGCTACCTGTACGGAATATGGCTCCGGCTATAAGACCTGTAGTGTATGTAAGCATCAGGAGGCTGTTACAATAAAGCCCACCGGTCATGACGGAGCCCCCTTTGAGAACGATTCCACATGTGCTAAGGAGGGTTCAAAGGGATCAAAATGTAAGAAATGCGATGCAATCCTTGGAGACGTCATCGTGATTGCAAAGAAGGAGCATACATGGGGAGGATGGGTATGCGACCATAAGGAAACTGAAACACTGTGGGGTGAATACCACAGACACTGCAAGGTTTGCGGTGAGGCGGATGTATTGATGGTAGAGCCGACCGGAAATGCTTCAGTTACAGGAACACCTTCAATCACAGATACTCCTTCGGTAACCGGAACACCTGATTCATGTAAAAACGGACATACCTGGGGTACCTGGATTGTTGATAAGCCTTCGAAATGTGAAGAAAAGGGTACACGTCATCATGTTTGCAAGGTCTGCAATAAGTCTGAGGTAGAAACAACCGATGTACTTGGACATCAGAAGGAAAAATACCATCATGAAGCAAGCTGTAAGGATGAGTATTATGTAGAACGTTGTTCAGTATGTTATAAGGAGCTTGGAAGCAGGGAGTATGTTCCTGTTTCTTCACAGAGACATTATTCCGAATACATAAAAACACGTGAGGAAGAAATTGAAGATACAAGCATCGATGCCGTAATTGTTTATGATGTTACATACTGTTCATATTGTGACTATGTTATTTCAAAGGAGTATAATCGTCAAAAGAGTAAAAATGTAATTCCTTTGGATGATACCTGCAGTCATAAATGGAATGACTGGATATGTGACCATAAGGAGAATGAGACAGAATACGGACAGTATCACCGTACCTGCTCCAAGTGCGGAAAGCTCGATACAAAGCTTGTAGATCCTACCGGTTCGGCAGATGAAAAACAGAAAAACTGCAGCCACAGCTGGGGAAGCTGGATATGCGACCATAAGGAGACTACGACGGAATACGGACAGTATCACCGTACCTGTTCAAAATGTAATAAGATTGAATATAAGACTGAAAAACCGAGGGCAGCCGCATGTCTGAACGGACATAACTGGGGCAGCTGGATTGTTGTAAAGAAGCCTGACTGTGCAGCAAAGGGCTACAGATACCGTAAATGTAATAATTCGGGCTGTGGTGAGGTGGATATAGAGCATACTGATATAGATCCTAGAAATCACTCACCTTATTCAACCTTTATTAAACAGGAAGTCGCTTATGAGGATCTGAGACAGTACGGCATAAATCTTCCCGGGGACAGGCTTGTAATCCATGATGTAACCTGCTGTGAGGGCTGTGGAGTGGAGCTTTCCAGAACAATTAATCAGGAATGTCTTGAAAGCTACAGAAATAATCAGGCTGAAGCTGAGGAAGCAATTATAAAGGATTTTGGCGGGGAATCAGGCGGAGGTTCAGACAACGGAAAATCCGATGACGGAAAGAGCGACACAGGAAAAACGAACGATAAAACCTGTATAAACGGTCATAACTGGGGCGCATGGGTTGAGAGAACGGTTGCAACCTGTAAGAGTCAGGGTGTAGAGCAGAGAACCTGCCGGTCAGAGGGCTGTGGTGCAACCGAATACAGATATACGCCGGCTGTCTCACATAAGTATAGCTCTGTAAGGGTCGGGACCACCTGTACCGAGCTCGGTTATACGGTTGACCGATGTGTATTCTGCGGAAAGGAAAAGAATAAGAAGAAGGATACAACGCTGGCAGACCATACATATGGTACATGGATCTGTGACCACAAGGAAAACTGTTTACAGATGGGCTCCTATCACCGTGTATGCTCAGTTTGCGGTAAGACCGATTACAAGAAGGTCAAGGCAAAGGGACATGTGGCGAAGTCAAAGCTAAGGACCGTAAAATCAACCTGTAGCAAACAGGGCTATACCGTAAAGGTTTGTAAGGAATGTGGCTGTGAGTTTGGGGACAAAACATATCTTCCTCTTGCAGAACATGCTTATTCAAGAAAGATAGTTGTTTCACCGACCTGCAATAATACAGGCTATGCGGTTTATAAGTGTGATAACTGTTCGAAAACTGTTGGAAGGGTAACACTTGCCAAATTAACCCACAATATCGAGTCATGGTCGGTTGAACGTCAGCCCGATTATGATAATGAAGGTGTAGAAAAGGGTGTATGTACCCTTTGCCAGACAGTATTCAGAAGATCTATTGCAAAGCTTCAGAAGAATGATAAAGATAAGTTTAAGGTTGCTGGCTTTTCTATAGCTCCTGTAATAAAGGGAACCGTGCTTTTTGATGAGGACGGCTATTGCCTCGACACCTGGACAAAGGAGCTTATGCTCAGTGTCTATTCAAATGTTGACTGGGATCTGAATACAGGTTCAAGCTTTGCGCATATTTATGTAAACGGTAAGGATTGTGGTTCAAGCTATTCACATAAGGGAAGCGATACCGTATATCTGACTATAAAGCTTGACCCGATGAAAACAAAGCTTGAGAGAAGCTGTACGGCTGTATTTACATATATGGATAAGGGTAAGCAGGCAACAACCTCATTTACTCTTTCGCAGAGACGTGCAAATTCGACTGTTACTTCAACGAATGTTGAATATATTTTTGATAAGAACGGAAAGTGTACAAATGTATCCGGAAAGGGCAGTGCAACACTGAATATTAAGTCTGCTGTAGGCTGGAAGGTTACAGTGAAGGACGGCTCAAAGAGTCCGAGCTGGGTTCAGCTTTCCTATGGCGATTCTGTTAAAACCAAATCCTTTACGGGAGAAGGTTCGGCACAGCTTTCAATCAGTGTTTCACCTACAAATGAAGTGGGTGTTTCGAGAAGTGCTACCATCACTGTAAAGTGTGACGGTGGTGAAGAATTTACCTTCAGCGTTGTTCAGAAGTTTGACCATGAGCACGAGTATGAACAGAAAAAAGCTGCTAACGGCGGAATAAAGAAGCGCTGTAAGGTGTCCGGATGTAGTGAAAATAAGTGGAAGGTATATTATCCGTTAACCTTCGACCTTGATGGTGGAAAGGGTTCTATTGAAAAAGAGGTTATTGTTTCGGCAGAAGATGGAGTAGATTACAAAATGCCGGTTCAGGAGCCTACGAAGAAGGGCTATGATTTCATCGGCTGGATGCCGGATGGCAACTCGGATATGATGCTTTACCCCGGTGAGGGATTTACCATCTGTGCAAAGCATACCTTTAAGGCTGCCTGGGGCTGTAAGAATGCCGTAAGGGTACAGATGCAGGCCGAATACGGAAGCACCTATCTTCCGGATTCACTCTTCCTTGATGATTACCAGTCAAGCGGGTGGCTCCCGCTTGGTCCGGGTAATACATATTATATTCTGAAAACAACCAAGGTTAGTGATTACCACTATACTACAAAGGCATATGTTTTAAGCTATGGTACACGTTCCGTTATGATGGATGACGGCAGCTATCAGATGGTAGACAGGGATGTCCTTATCCTTAAGGAATATCACGAATTTGACGGTGTATGCAAGTATTTTGAATCTCTGATTTACCTGACCGGACATAATGATGACATCACTGCCTCCATGGCAATGCTTGAAACGGCAGATTCGCTTTTCAGCTTTGCACTTGGCGGTTTTGGAGTTGGCGGAAAGGTAATCTGTGCCTCAAAGGATATTTTCTACTTTATAAAGAATTTTGATTACGAGGACGCTCAGACATATCTTGATATAGTTGACAGCTACAATATTGATGTCATCAATAAGTCGTATGAGTTTGTATGTAAAGGAAATGTTCCGGTTGGAGATATATTAAGCTGGTTCAGAAAGATGGGGGATTTATATAAGGAGCACAAAAGAGCTGAGCTTGAAAACCTTGATCCCAACGGAGACCAGGACCTTCCGCTTGATTATTTCCGCCGACGTATACGTGATGCCGGCTTCCCTGACAGCATCGCAGATACAGGTCTGAAGGACACGGTGAACAAGATATATAAATTAAAGAAATAAGGTTTAAATGTGAACTATTTGCAAACCTTTTCCTAAAACGGATTTTTCGCTTGTATTTGTAAGTGCATAATATTATAATATAGACTGTTGTTTTGTGTGCTTAACATAAAACGGCAGTCTATTTAATTTGGAGGATTGTATGTCGGATTTAAAAGAAAACCTTCTCCCTGAAATAATAAAGGATGACAATTCGAAGGTCGAGGTTGTCATTAAACGTGATGCGAATGAGCAGGTTGAGGAGCTTGATCTTCTTCATATTTTTGTAAATATGGGTAAAAAGAAGCGTATATATGCGTTTCTGATTATCCTCTGCATGCTTGTGGGGCTTGCAGCACCGTTGCTTATGGCTGAGTTTGCAGAAAGACCGGAAAGCGTTCAGGCAATAATCACATTAAATTTCGAGAATGCCGATAAGCTTCTTGCACCTGATGGAGAGGCACTGGATATAAACTATATTTCATCCTCATATATCCTGCAGAATGCCATCAACAGGACAAAGCTTTCAAATTCAATCAGTGTTTCAGCACTTGCAAACAATCTGAAGCTTGAGCGTCTCCTTACTGAAGGAACAAGGCAGAATCTTGAGGTAATGTCCCAAAGACAGGAAAAAATCACAAACCAGGTTCCTGATGTCCAGGAGGTTCAGTACAATTATGAGAACCAGATAATTCTTACACTGGCAAATGATTTTGGTGATAAGGATTCAAACCGTAAGGTCAGACTTGACGGAAATGAACTTGCCACCCTTTTAAATAATATTACTGAAGAATATAATGATTATTTCTTTGACAGGTATTCACAGTTTGTTCTTCCTGATGAAGATATTTCCAATATGGATATGTCTTCAATGGACTACATTGAGCGTCTTGATTCGATGCTCAGCACACTGAATGTACTCGCACGTTATTGCAGTGATAAGGAAAAAGAGGAGTATCTTGACTACCGTTCAAAGCTGGATGGTATGTCATTTAAGGATATATATGACTGTATTATGCTTGTAAGGGACATTGATATAGATTACCTTTATGCATATGTTTTTTACAACTGTATAGCCATTGACCGTCTGACAACAGTTACAAAATACGAGTATTCGATGCGAAATATGCAGCAGGCTATGAGTATACTGAATGAGAACATTAAAACAAATTCAGGCGTTATTTCAAACTATAAGAATGACGAGATAGTAATTGCCTCCTCAGAGGGTGAGCCTTCACCGATCAGCACCTCCGTTACTGATTATTATAATGAACTGATAAGCAAACAGGCTGAGTTTTATAAAGAGAAATCAGAGACACAGACTGAAATTGACAATCTGAACGACAAGATTTCAGGCTTCAAGAATAGTGTCACACAGTCCTCACAGCTGGCTTATGTAGAGAATGAGCTTGATTCGATTTACAATATCTGCAGTGAGCTGTACAAGCTTACCGTTGCTCATGCAAATGAGATAATTAACAGCGATTTCTTCCGTGATTCGTTTATATCTGTTATCGGTGCACAGTATTCAGGAACAGGCTTCATGTCGTCCGGAACAGTTAAGAAGGCACTTATCGGTGCTGTAGTCGGCGGTGTCCTTGCTGTTGTTGTATGGTGCGGTGACGGTCTTGTAACAGAATTTAAGCTTAGTAACAAGAAGAAAGAAGAAAGAGAGGAGGCATGAGCATGGGAAAGAAATTGAATAAATCCGAAATTAAAACCCCGGAAAATGCTGCTGAAAAAATAACAGTTGAGAATAATGCATCAGAAAATGCTCCTGTTCAGGCCTCTGTAAAGAATACAGCGCAGAAGAAAACAAAGGAGAAGAGGAAGCATCCTGTTTTAACAGGTCTTGTCCTTGTTATTGCTGCAGGCATCATCGGTGTCATTATTGCATGTGTAAAGTACTTCTGTACCAGTGCACCTGAGCGTCATGCGTCCGCAACCATCGAGTTCAACTATGACGGTGCAGCTATGAATAAAACACCAAGCGGTGAGAAATTCTCGATTTCAGGCCTTTCAGGTGACGAAGTTATAAACGCGGCATTGCAGTCCTGCAATCTTTACGGTAAATATACAGCTGAGGATATTCAGAAATGTATAGTTGTTGACGGCTCGTATCCTGATGATATTGTTGATCAGATTAAAAAATATGATTCGCTTTTTGATTTCAGCTCAAGCCGTGAGGTATCGGTAAACGAGTATTTCCCTACGATCTTTACCCTTACCCTTTATGATGATTTTGATTCCTCAATTTCCTCTGCTGATTTATCAAAATTGTGTGAGGCAATTGTAACCACCTATAAGAAAACATTTATGAAGGAATATGTAAATTCCTTTGATATGTCTGATTTTGATGAGCTGTTTCCCTTGAGCAAATATGATTATTCACAGCGTGTCAAGGTTTTATCCTACAGGGCAAAAATGATTCAGAAATATGCACTGGCATTGTATACGGAAAAGACAGACTTTAAATTTAATGAACTGAGCTTCAATGATCTTTCATCAAGATGTCTTGACCTTATGAACAACAGTCTGACAAAGGTTGATGCTCTTGTTACTATGAATGCACTTTCCACTGATTCAACACGTTTGAAGAATCAGTATGAGTATGAAATCAAGCTTCTTCAGAATGAGCTTGCAAATACGGAAACCTGTCTCACTGATATTGACAGTCTGATTGCTGTTTATCAGACCGATGATATCATTTACATTGGTTCAGGGGATGCGGTAACAAAAATTGACAGTAATTCGACAGTTACCTATGAGGAGCTGATGGATGACCGTGCAGAGATTACCGACCGTCTGACCGAAATTAAGGCAGATATTGATAAATATACCCTTTATCTTGAGGATTTGAAGGGTGGCAACACTGCCATTAATGAAAAGAGTCTTATTGCAGATGTTGAACAGAAAATAATTGATGTTCAGACTCAGCTTGATTCACTTGAGGTACAGTTTAAGGAAATGGTAACTGCTTATAACGATACACTTGTTTCTGACGATTCGATTATCATTTCACCTACCACTTATACAGCTCCCAAGCTGCTTTCGGGAGGTTTTATTGTTCAGGTAATCAAATGCTGTGGACCGCTTTGTATTCTTGTTCTGATTCTCTGCTTCCTTTACGGTTTTATATGTGAAGTTAAAAAACAGAAAATGGCATAAGTGCATTTAAGGTGCTCCGTATGTGGGGCACCTTTTTTGGGTGTAAATGTTTTATTAAATAAAACTGCGTAAAAGTATAACTTTATGCCTGCAGCAGGAATGTCCAAGAAAAACATACTTGCTTTTTGCACAACGTAATAGTATATTATACTCTGTATGATTGTGCGGGATTGGTGCAAAAGAGCGCACCAGTTGAAATCATTAGCCAATCGCTTCGCTCTTAGCTTGGAGGTAAAGATTTAAAATTGAAGGCCATTAGAAAAATATTTATCATTTTTCTCGATATCTGCTCTGTATGTGCGGCTGCATTTTTAGGGCTTTTATTGAGATGGGACTTGAAAATAGAAAATATTCAGGAACCTTATATGGAACGTATGTGGCGCTATCTGCCCTTCGGCGTTGCCATTACTATTGTTGTATACAGTATTTTCAGACTTTATAACAGTCTTTGGGATTATGTCAGCGTTACGGAGCTGGAGCATATAGTTCTCGGTGCAGGTGTATCCACGCTTATAAATTTTGTGCTGAGCTATTATGTGGGTACCGAAGCAGGTGGATATATCTGGAGGATGAACAGAAGCTTTTATCCTATTTTCTGTTTTATCCTGATAATGGAATCCTGCATAATCCGTTTCGGCTACCGGTTCCTGAGAATGCAGAGAAGGAAGCGTCTTGATAAAAAGATCGGTGCCAATGTAATGGTAGTAGGTGCGGGTGAAGCCGGAAACATGCTTATTAAGGAAATTATGGCTTCCGATGTGCTTCATAAAAATATCCGCTGTATTATAGATGATGCTGACGAAAAGCAGGGAAGCTATCTGCAGGGTATCCGAATTGCAGGAAAAAGGGATTCTATTCAGAAAAATGTTGAAAAATACGATATTACCGAGATTATAATTGCTGTTCCTTCAGCACCTCAGAAGGAAATAAGCCAGATTGTTAATATCTGTCAGAAAACGGGATGTGCACTTAAAATTCTGCCTGGAATCTGCGAGATAGTAAATGAAGAGGCACATATCGGTCAGTTAAGAGATGTCCAGGTAGAGGACCTTCTCGGAAGAGATCCTATTAAGGTCGATCTTGATTCAATTATGGGATATGTTACCGGACGTACCGTAATGGTTACCGGCGGTGGCGGCTCCATCGGCTCTGAGCTTTGCCGTCAGCTGGCAGACCATGGTGTCGGAAAACTTATTATTGTTGATATTTATGAAAATAATGCATATAACATACAGCAGGAGCTGATATACAGCCATCCCGAGCTTGATCTTGTGGTGCTTATTGCGTCGGTACGTAATACTCTCCGTATGAAGAAGATTTTTGAAACCTATAAGCCTGAGATTGTTTATCATGCCGCTGCCCATAAGCATGTTCCGCTTATGGAGGTTTCACCGAATGAGGCCATTAAGAACAATGTATTCGGAACACTGAAAACCGTTCGTGCTGCAGATGCTGCCGGTGTAAAGAAATTTGTCCTGATTTCTACGGATAAGGCTGTTAATCCGACAAATATCATGGGTGCGACAAAGCGTATCTGTGAGATGATTGTCCAGACCTATAACAAGCGTTCAAAGACTGATTTTGTTGCTGTACGTTTTGGTAATGTTCTTGGAAGCAACGGTTCGGTAATTCCTTTATTTAAACGCCAGATAGAGCAGGGCGGTCCTGTTACCGTAACGCACCCGGATATAATCAGGTATTTCATGACCATTCCTGAGGCGGTTTCACTTGTTCTGCAGGCCGGTGCCTTTGCTAAGGGCGGTGAGATTTTCGTGCTTGATATGGGCGAACCCGTAAAGATACTTGATCTTGCCGAAAACCTTATTAGAATGTCAGGCTTCATCCCTTATCAGGATATTGATATTAAGTTTACGGGACTCCGTCCGGGTGAAAAGCTTTATGAGGAGCTTCTTATGGACGAGGAGGGGCTTCAGGATACTGAGAATAAGCTGATACATATCGGAAAGCCTATTAAGCTTGATGAAGAGAAGCTTTTGAAAACGCTTGACGAGATGTATGATATCTGTATTAATGAGCCGAATGAAGCGCGTGTACGCGAAATGGTCAAATCAATAGTTCCCACCTATAAACCCAAGGATAATGAGGGTGAGGGAAAAGACGGACATACGGATATTAAGAAAAAGGGTGAGGACATTAAGTCTGATATGAACGGTGCTGATGATGTTCGCACTGAGGACACGCCGAAAAATGACGCTGAAAATTATTAGTTCTGCTTATTATGCTTCCGGATTTTATAATTCGAAAGCATAATTTAGTAATGAAGCAATTTATTTATTGTTTAGCATTTGGTTTGGAGAATAAAAAACATATGAACGTAGGAAATATATATGCCGGTATGGGAATTTCAGATAAGGTCCTGGCGCTTGGTGATGAGGTTTTAGCCGGCTTAAAGGAAAGGTTTGAACGTATAGACGAGATTGCAGAGCTTAATCAGCTGAAGGTTTTAAAGGCATTTCAGGACAACCGTGTAAGTGAAGCCTGTATGTATGGTTCAACAGGCTATGGATATAATGATATAGGACGTGATACACTTGAAAAGGTATATGCTTCCGTTTTTCATACGGAGGATGCACTTGTGAGACCACAGATTACCTGTGGAACGCATGCTCTGGCTCTTGCACTGATGAGCAATCTGCGTCCGGGAGATGAGATGATATCTGCAGCAGGAAAGCCGTATGATACGCTGGAGGAGGTAATCGGAATCAGACCTTCAAAGGGATCGCTTGCTGAGTATGGTGTGACCTATAAGCAGGTTGACCTTCTGCCCGGTGACAGATTTGATTTTGACGGTATCAGAAACGCCGTAACTGATAAAACAAGGCTTGTGACAGTCCAGCGCTCAAAGGGATATCAGACCAGAAAAACCTTTTCTGTTGAGGAAATCGGAACTGTTGTTAAGGCAGTAAAGGACATCAGAAAAGATATTATTGTAATGGTAGATAATTGCTACGGTGAATTTGTAGAGCTTATTGAGCCCTCAGATGTCGGGGCTGATATGGTTGTGGGTTCACTGATAAAAAATCCCGGTGGTGGCCTTGCTCCTATAGGCGGCTATATAGTCGGAACACATGAATGTATAGAAAATGCCTCCTATAGGCTTACAAGTCCCGGATTAGGCCGTGAGGTCGGTGCATCGCTTAATGTTATGCGTAGCTTTTATCAGGGACTGTTTCTTGCTCCAACAGTTGTTGCAAGTGCAGTTAAGGGTGCAATTTTTGCTGCAGGAATTTATGAAAGGCTTGGCTTTGAGGTTGTTCCAAAATGCAAAGAGGAGCGTCACGATATTATTCAGGCTGTTACCTTTAATGACCCTGAAAAGCTGGTTGCCTTCTGTGAAGGCATACAGTATGCTGCGCCCGTGGATTCCTATGTCCGTCCTGAGCCTTGGGATATGCCGGGCTATGACAGTAAGGTTATCATGGCGGCCGGTGCATTTATTTCGGGTGCAAGTATTGAATTGTCTGCAGATGGTCCGTTAAGGCCTCCGTATGCTGCATATTTTCAGGGTGGAATAACCTGGCCGCATGTTAAATTCGGTATTTTAAATTCAGTACAGCAGCTTGAAAATAAAAAGCTGATAAATATTTAAGAATAAGGCAATAGTATGCCTGCTAATGGGAGGATTTATGAACTGGTTTGTTTTTGCTGTTATCTGTACACTCGGGTGGGGCGGTGCAGATTTGTTTTATAAGCTTGGAACCGATGAAGAGGATAGGTATTCACATCTGAAGATAGCCGTCTGGGTCGGTCTTGTTATGGGAATTTCATCGTTAATTCTTATTCCGTTTTCGGAAACAGGTTTTTCATTTTCAGGTTTATTTGAAAACGGCGTGAAGTATTTACCTGCATCGGCAGCATATATCATATCAATGGTGATAGGATACGCCGGATTGAGATATCTTGAGCTTTCAATTGTTTCGCCTCTTCAGAACGCTTCCGGTGCATTTTCGCTTATAGCAATGCTTGTATTTTTTATGATAAGCGGAAGAGTATCGGATTTTTGGGAGGAATTTTCAATACTTGACTGTATTGGAACAGTGGTGATTATTTTCGGTGTAGTTGCTCTTGCGGTTGTGGAAAAAAGAATTTCCAACGAAAATGGTGAAATTGCTGATAAAAAGTACAAAATAGGTGCATTAGCCTTGATTTTTCCGTTGCTTTACTGCCTTTTTGATACTATCGGTACAGCAGCTGACGGCATTATTCTTGATGAGGAAACGGGTCTTGGACTGGGAGAAATCGATGTGCTGATTCTCTATGGCTTAACCTTTCTTCTGGCAGGATTTATTTCCTGGCTTATAATGCTTTTTAAGAACGGAAAGGCGTATAATCCGTTTGCACTTAAGGAGGTCAAAACCAAGGGTATAGCTGCATTATTTGAGGAGTTTGGTCAGGTCTTTTATGTATTTGCGATGGCTGAAAAACCGATGCTTGCAGCTCCGATGATTTCCTCATACTGTATTGTTTCGGTTATACTTTCAGGTATTCTGCTGAAGGAAAAATTAAAAAAGTCTCAATATATCTGTGTTATTACCGTTATTGCTGGTATAGTAATTCTTGGAATATCAGAGGGGCTTGCAGAAATATAGTTTTTATTTATAGTGGGCAGAAATGACACCAGGGGGACGG
>JAZQNG010000034.1:0-8475 GCA_045627205.1 Lachnospiraceae bacterium | reverse complement strand
ATCCGGAAGCAACATATGAATTCTTGGGTTGGTATAATGTGTATGATTGCGAATGGGATTACGAAACAGTATACAAACTGAAGAATACTAACGCGCAACCTTTGGAATATGGTGATATTCTGACAGAGGATACAGTTTATGTAGCAATCTGGAAAGAGACAACTAAGAACTATACTATTCGCTGGTATAGTAATGCTCCAGGCGGTACTACAGCAACTCTTTCAGGAGATGCTTATACCTGCAAGGATGGCACGGCAGTAGCTTTTGGAACCAAGATTGTGGCACCTAGTGTTACATGTAGCGATGATAGCTATAAGTTTGTAGGCTGGTTTACGGGAGTTTCAGATGGAGTTCAGCTTACAGACACCGCTACCGTAGCAGCAGACGCGACATATTATGCTCGTTGGACAAAATAGTAAACAGTAAGTTAACTTCGATTATCGTAATGGTATCGAATGAAAAAGTAATAGGATATCCAAAGTTTAGCGAGGGGCAGACCGTAGGGTCTGCCCCTTTTTGGAAGCTGTAAAGCCTTTCAATCGAAGCCGCTTTTTTCTTATTGCCTTTCGGCCGAAAATATGGTAGTAAGCATAAAACCATGACCACTTAAACTCTGGACCTCCGTCTGTTTGATTGATGGCTCAATCATACCAGACGGAGGTCCAGAGTTTAAGTGGTCATGGTTTTATGCTTACACAACATATGTGCAGCCTTCTGCTTATATTAATTCAAGCGCCTGCTTTAAATCTGCGATGATGTCCTCGGGGTCTTCAAGACCGACTGAAAATCTGATAAGATCAGGCTCAACACCTGCTGCAAGAAGCTGTTCGTCAGTCATCTGACGGTGTGTATGGCTTGCAGGATGAAGGAGACAGGTCTTTGCGTCAGCTACATGTGTAACGATTGAAGCAAACTTGAGGCTGTCCATGAACTTAATTGCTGCCTCACGGCCGCCCTTAACAGCAAATGAAACAACACCGCAGGAACCCTTGGGAAGATATTTCTGCTGAAGTGCATGATACTTGTCGTTCTCAAGGTCCGGATAATGAACCCAGGCAACCTTGTCATTTTCTGAAAGGAACTTTGCAACTGCCAGTGCGTTGCTGCAGTGACGTGCCATACGTACATGAAGTGTCTCAAGGCCTAAGTGGAGATAGAAGGCGTTCTGAGGAGACTGGATTGAACCAAGGTCACGCATAAGCTGTGAGGTAGCCTTTGTAATATATGCAGCCTTGCCGAACTTTGTGGCATAGGTCAGTCCGTGGTAGCTCTCATCGGGAGTGCAGAGACCGGGATACTTGTCGGCATGAGCCATCCAGTCAAAATTGCCGCTGTCTACGATTGCTCCACCAACGGAAACAGCCTGGCCGTCCATGTATTTTGTGGTTGAATGGGTTACGATATCGCAGCCCCACTCGAAGGGACGGCAGTTAACAGGAGTAGCAAAGGTGTTGTCAACGATGAGCGGTACGCCATGCTTATGTGCAATTTTTGCGAATTTCTCAATATCATAAATAGATACTGTGGGATTGGTGATTGTTTCACCAAACAGACATTTTGTATTGGGTCTGAAGAGCTTGTCGAGCTCCTCCTCTGTGATATCGTTATCAACGAAGGTACACTCGATTCCCATTTTTTTCATCGTTACGCCGAAAAGGTTGTAGGTTCCTCCGTAAATGGCTGATGAAGCGATGAAGTGGTCACCTGTTTCACAGATGTTGAAAACTGCAAAAAAGTTTGCAGCCTGACCTGAAGAGGTGAGCATAGCTGCAACACCGCCCTCAAGGGCACAGATTTTTTCAGCTACAAAATCGTTTGTAGGATTCTGAAGACGGGTATAGAAATATCCGTTTGCTTCAAGGTCGAAAAGCTTACCCATCTGCTCGCTTGTGTCATACTTGAAGGTTGTACTCTGGTAAATGGGGAGCTGTCTTGATTCTCCCTGTGTAGGGGTCCAGCCTGACTGGACGCATTTTGTGTCTACTGACTGATTCATAAAATCCTCCTATATTTCTCAATTAAAATATCTTGAAAACCATTCGTAATATAAATCCTCACGTCGGTTTGAAAGCAGATCGTTTATGGCACCATAGAGGTGCTCATCATTTCGGAGCAGCATGACTATGTCGGGATTATATTTTGTTCCTGACCCCTTCATAAGCTCAATGAGAACTGCTGCATAGGTTTTTCTCTGTGCATAAGGGCGGTCCAGATAGTCTGTTGCTGCATCAAGGGCATCACAGATGGAAATAAGGTCACAGATGACCTTTACCGGGGATTCCTCGGGGTCATACTCCAATGGATAGCCGCCTGCCATATCATAAGAACGGTGATGACCGATGATAATATCATGATATCCGTACAGGTCATCATCCAGCTCCTCACATCCCAGTGCAGGATGAAGCTGAAGGACTTTTCTCTCGGCTGAGGTAAGCTGTCTGAAGCCGGTGCTTATAATCCTGAAAATTGCTATTTTCCCTATATCATGGAATAAAGCACTTCGGCGAATGTATTCCATAATACGATTTTTGTTGTTTAGTATTTCCTCTGTAGTAGTGAGGTTAAGTGTGTTTACAAAAATACCGGGATTGTTGCGGAATATTGCTTCAGCTATGACGGAGGCCAGCTTAACAACCATGCAGGTATGGAAAAATGTGGGAGGATGCCGGTTGATTAAAAGCGACATAAGTGCAATTTCCTTATCCTCCTGGTTTTCCATAAAGCCTATGGTGTGACAGCACTGTGAATAAACCGAATAGTTGAACGAAGCAGAGCCTGCTTCAAGTGCGGCCAGCTTCGGAAAATTCCTGCATCTGTCTTCAATCAGAATCTGTCGGTAACGGTCCCTCATATCTGCAGGGATATCCTTGCTTGTCAGCCACGATGTAATAAGGTTATATGAATACTTTGTCTCAAAGAAAAACGTATCCTCTGCCGGCTCTGTATTTTTCCTGCGTTCGTAATAATACTCCATTGCACCCTGAATGGCAACAAAATATGTATATTCACCATCGAGTATCCTTGAATGGATATATGCGAGTACAATTTCTGCACTGACCTTTGAAAGAGTGCCCTTTGCTTCGGCAAGCGCCTTAAAATACATATCGGAGGATATGTCGATAAACAGCTGCCGTGTACTTGGCTGGGCCCTGTCGATTACATCCTCGCGCTCAAGCCATTTGCGCTTTGTAAGCTCAACAATTTCCGAAATCTGCGGTGAAGCGCCATCGAGCTTCTGAACGATGGGTGATTCATAAAAGGATATCATATCCTTCATATATTTCGCTGATTTATTGATATCGATACTGTATCTGCCAAGCTCGGTCATTTCGTAAATGATGCTATAATAGGCAGTGAAGAAGCAGCACCGAACATTCATATCCGGAATAAGATTGTATTTGTCCCTGGCATCAAGGACGGTTTCAAAGCATCGCTGGGCAGCCTTGACATTTTCATAACACTGCTGTCTGACTGTGGAAATATAGGCTGAACCAAGACGGCAGAGAAGCGGTATCTGTCTCTGCAGATCGCCGTTGACGGTATAGTACCTGGTCAGCATCTCCAAGGGGGCAATATGAAAAAAGGTATCATCATACTTGCTACGGTCAAAATCTGACATCAGTACGTGATAAAGGGCCTCTGTCTGCTCGTAATGAAATCCCGCGGTTGAGTTTACTACCTTTTCGATTTCTATATTGCGGGCCTCGTTGCTTAAGAAAATGTCCCTTAGTACCTTTGCACGCTCGTTGTAGGTCGCGAGCCATGACTTTTTATCGGTAAGTGTACGTAAACGCTTATTGTATTTAAAAATCGTATCTATATTATGCTTATGCTCATCAAGAATAGCCTGAATCTGCTCAGTTGTAAGCAATAATTTACGCATACGCCACACCTCCTTCAATAATCCCTGCTTATTATACAGCCCTCACCCATATTAGTCAACAGTCATGATTATTTCAAGGCACCTGTACCGTGCCTGTAATCACCGAGAACGGTATTTATGCGGATATAGGCGTAAATTCCGCAGGGTGGAATTTACTATGTCCAAAATACTGTCCAAACCCGACTTTTTTGTTGACTAATTTTGATGAAAGCTTATAATATTTGTGGGATAATTTTTCTTCGTGAAATGGCATTATAGGCGCAAATTGCGAGGCGGATTGCGAATATCATTGATACCGGTGGTGACGGATAAATGAGTGAGGTTAGAATTTGCAGGAGGTGCCTGCTGAGGGATTTTTCAGATTCGGATGCCGGGCAGGCAGTTCAGAATTTTGTGGCTTCAATACCACAAAAGGAAAGGGCGTCGGAAAAGGTGTATAATTACAGGCTTGAACAGTGTAAAAAATGTGACAGTCTTGTTTCCGGAACCTGTGTAAAATGCGGGTGTTATGTTGAAGCGAGGGCAGCAGGCAGGTGCGCAGTGTGCCCAGATGTCGTAAACAGGTGGGAATGTGACGGAAATGACAGCTGACTGCGAATGGTAACGTCACTGAAGGACTTGATTTTGTGTGAGGAGGAAGTATGGACATTAAAACCGATGGTTCAAGAGCCTTTGAAGGGGTTCCGGCAGCGGAGCTGGTGGAGTACACCTTCAGTCTGATTGATTCCCACAGGGACGTGGATGTGGCAATAGAGGACCTGCTTATAAGAATGACGGCGTACTTTAACGTTGATATCATTATCGTTAAGGAGATGACCGAAAAGGGTGCTGCCATAAAATGCACCTACGAGGTAAGCAAAAACGGGCGTGTCATGTGCAAGGGCCTGGAAAGACGTTTTCTGGACAATGCTGCCGATGAATGGACCGAAAGGTATATAAAGGGTGGCGGTCATTACTGCTATGATACTTCAATGGGCGAGTGTCCGGTGGACCTGACAAGAACCGATGCAATTAAAAGCCTGGTTCAGATTCCGATATTATATGATGATACCTTTAAGGGCTGCGTGGATTTTATAGATTCGGAAAATATACGTGAGTGGACGAAGACGGAAACGGATGATATGAAGAGTATCTGCAACATCATGCATCAGTATCTGTTCCGGCTCCGCACCTTCAGTGAAAAATTTGAGGATCTGAGGAAGTCATTAAAGCATGATGCACTTACAAGGCTTCCGAAGCTTGATGAGTTTAAAAAGCATGTTTATGACAGTGTGACCTCCGATAAGGAAATGGGATATGTAATCATCAGCTCGGATATTGCAAACTTTAAATATATTAACGAGAAATACGGATATAATACGGGCGACCTTCTTCTTACGAAGTTTGCGGAAACGGTATATCTTCAATATAAGAGGGTGGTATCCTGCTGCAGGGAGTTCTCCGATATTTTTCTTGTAGCCATCAAGTGCAGGAAAAATGAAACCAATGAAGATATAAAAAAGCTTGTAGATAAATGCAATATGGCTTATCTTGATGAAATAAGGCCTATTACCGAGGATACAAATGTCGCGGTAAACAGTGGCTTTGCTTTTGTCGGTGATAACGAGCTTTCTGTTGCCGAGGCAATAACCGGAGCTACTGCGGCAAGAAAGGCTGCAAAGGATATGACGGTTTTAAAGGGAAGCAGGAGCAGTGCCTTTGAACCCGGAATGATTGCCAATAAGGCTAAGGCAGTTGAGATGATTGCAAGATGTGACGATGCTATTTTGAAGGGTGAATTCAAGGTGTTCTTCCAGCCGAAGGTACTTTGTGACAGCTACGAGATAATCGGTGCGGAGGCCCTTATAAGATGGTATAAGCCGGATGGAAGCTGTGTGCTCCCGGATGAGTTCATTCCTGCCTTTGAAAGTAGCGGATGTATAATCAGGACAGATTATTATGTTTATGAGGCGGTTTTTAAATATCTTCGTGAACGTCTGGATAAGGGGTTCAAGTGTGTGCCGATTTCAATGAATGTTTCAAGGGTGCATCTTTTTAACACCTCCTTTATCATGTATATTGATGAACTTCTTAAAAAATACGAGATTCCTTCGGAGCTTATTGAGTTCGAGATTACGGAAAATGTGTATCTGGACCAGCTGCCTGCGGTAATGTTCACCCTGCACTGGCTCAGAAAAATGAATATACATATTTCAATAGATGATTTTGGTTCGGGCTATTCCTCACTGGACTCCATTGCCAAGCTTCCGGTGAATACGATTAAGCTGGATAAGGTGTTTATGAAGGAGGAGCTGAGCCCGAAGGATAAAATTGTTATCAATGCACTTATAGATATGGCGGCAAGGCTTGGACTCGATGTCATCTGTGAGGGTGTTGAAAAGGATGAACAGAGACTGTTCCTGCTTCAGTCGGGCTGTGAAAAGCTTCAGGGCTTTATCTTTTCCAAGCCGGTTTCAATGGCAGAGTTTGACAGAATGCTTGAAATCGACTGAAGGAGCGGATTATCAATATTTTGATACTTAAAAGAATGAAATGCAAAAATTGTGAGGATGTGTATTAATTGGGCATGGGTCCGTTTGAAAGCGATAAATTATATCTGAATGGGTGCAGACTCTGTCCGAGGGAGTGTGGCGTGAAGCGATCTCTCGGGCAGAAGGGGTTTTGCGGCGCAGCAGATGAAATATCCGTAAGCCGTGCGGCACTTCATATGTGGGAGGAGCCGTGTATTTCGGGACATAATGGCTCGGGGGCGGTTTTCTTTGCAGGCTGCAACCTGCACTGCTGTTTTTGTCAGAATCATGAAATATCCCGGAGGGATGTCGGGCAGAAAATTTCTGTGGACAGACTTGCCGGAATTTTTCTTGAGCTGCAGGAACAGAACGCGAACAATATAAATCTTGTTACACCTACACATTATGCGCTGAAAATCCGCGATGCATTACTGAAAGCCAGGCAGAATGGCCTTTCTATTCCTGTAGTATACAACTGCGGAGGCTATGAAAGTGTCGATACAATAAGGGCTTTGGAGGATGTCATAGATGTCTGGATGCCGGATATGAAATATATGTCCGCAAAGCTTTCGGAAAGATATTCCGGTGCGCCGGATTATTTTGAACGTGCCGGTGAGGCACTTTCCGAGATGGTTCGTCAGACGGAGGAAAAGGGCGGTACGGCCTATAGGAAAGAAGAAAAAAGAGCTGCGGAGGATAACTGTCCGGTATATGAGCTGCAGTCCCGGATTATGGTCAGAGGCGTTATAGTCCGTCATATGACACTGCCGGGCGCAACCGCAGATTCAAAACGCATTATACGATATTTGCACGAGACCTATGGGGATCGTATTCTGCTCAGCATTATGAGTCAGTATACGCCGATGCCCCATGTTTTAAAAGGTGATGATTATCCGGAACTAAAAAGACGTGTGAGTGAAGCGGAGTACGGGAGACTGGTTTCCTTTGCTGAACGGATTGGCGTGGAAAATGCCTTTGTTCAGGAAGGAGAGGTTGCCCTGGAAAGCTTTATTCCAAGCTTTGACGGTACCGGTGTATAATAATCAGAATAAAAGAGAAAGGAGGTGAAGGGTGATGAGACATTTTTTTATTGATCTCGAAAATGTCAGAAGCTACGGACTGGAGGGTGTTCTTCTTTTAAAGCCGGATGATATGGTTTACGTATTTTACAGTGATAACGCAAATGCACTGACTATCCCTACGATTGAGAGTCTGAACGAAAGCCTTGCAAACGTTAAATATATTAAAACCAATTATATTGGTGCCAATGCAATGGATTTTCAGATTGTGACTCTGCTTGGAGCTACCATTGAACGTGACAGGACAGGAAGCTTTTATATTATCAGTCACGATAATGGTTTTAAATCGGCGGTTAAATTCTGTGAGGGATATTTTACTACGGGCTACAGTATTATTACGGGCGTTTATGCGAACATTCTGCTGGCAATCAACTCGGAAAAGAGTGACAGGGAAAATGGCGGAAAGAAGTCTGCAGGTGGCAGTGAAAAGAAGGCCTCCGGTAAGAAGACGGGCAAAAATCAGAATGCTGCCAGACCTGATAAAAAGAGTGAAGCCGGAGAAAGCAATGCAGCAGGTCAGAAGGCGGCTGCAGAGGAAGGCGGAAAGGCTGAGCGGGCAGAGAACGGTTCGGAAAAGAAGAATAGAAAAGGGGACGGTAAAAAGGCGGAGGCTGTTCAGAACGAAAACGATGCAGCATCTGCTGAAACAGCAGCCGGAGAGCAGAACGACAGCCAGCCTGAAGGTGGTAAAAACAAATCAGGAAGAAGCAGACGGAATCGTCATAGAAACAAGAAAAATACAGCTTCTACTCCTGTAGAAGAAACGACAGGAATTTCTCCTGAAAAGACCGCAGCATCTCAGGACGCCGATGTAGTGCAGGATGCTGCAGCGGAGGCAAAGGAGCCGGCGGCAGAGGCTGCAGGTACGGAAAAGACCTCAGGCAGACGCAGCAGAAGCAGAAACCGCAGAAAAAACGGCGAAGCTGAAAAGCATGAGCAGGCAGGAAATGAGCAGGCAAAGGCTGAGCAGGCAAAGCCCGAACAGACAGGAAAAGGCCGGGTA
>JAZQNG010000033.1:0-17092 GCA_045627205.1 Lachnospiraceae bacterium | reverse complement strand
GCTACCTCGTTTCCGTTTGTATATATTTTCAGCATGCCGTCCATGTCGAAGGTCATATCGCCATAGAATTCATGGCTGTTGGAACCTATGCCGATGCAATAGTTCCTGCTGCAGAATATCTGGAGCGTTCCGTCACCGGTCATATCAAGCGAGGCGCCCTTCGGACAGCGGATACCATCCTTATTCAGGGTATTTGTTCCCACAACCTCAATGGTACAGTGGCTTTTTTCCCCGAGACTTATGGTAGTGTCCGTATCAGCCTTTAAATTGACGTTTTCAAGTATAACCTTTGTATCCGACCAGTCCGCCGTTTTTATCATCATATCTATCATGTTGGACTTTTCGCCGACAACACGCACCGTACCCTCCGAAATATTCAGGAAGCTGATATTTTTCAGGGCAAGCTCAAGAAGATTAACGGTTTCACCGTCGCTTGCGTCATATTCAAGCTTTCTTTCGTCATACCTGGAGGCCTTCAGGTTTTCCTCTATTATCTCGTTCCGGATTTCCTCGGGAAGCTTCTGGAGAATTTCAGGCATGGGCCTTGCCGTATAATAGCCCTGAATATAGTCAACACCGTATTCTATTACCTTTTTCAGTTCATCAGAGGTCTCTACGCCCTCCGCAAGAACCTTGATATGATTACGTGCCGCAAACTCTATGGTGTTCTTTACGAACATCTGCTTGTTTGAATCATTCTGGATATCACTTATCAGGAAACGGTCGATTTTTATGACATGCGGCTCATAACGGAGCAGGTTCACGATGTTCGAATGTCCGGTTCCGTAGTCGTCTACCGCAATGCTCGCCCGATCCTCCTTATGGCAGAGTCCGCGGATTTTTGCAAGCTCCTCATTTGTAATGGTATTCTGCTCCGTAACCTCATATACGAATCTGTCAAACCATTCACCGTACAGGTTCTTAAGGACCTCAAGGTCCTCATCCTCGAGGAAATATCCGGGAATCGTATTGATAAACACCCTGCGCTCGCCGAACAGCTCCGCATTGCTCACATATTCACCCATGATATTGAACAGTGTCGCCTTTTCAACATCATACAGACGCTTCGTCTTCTTTGCTATTTCAAGGACATCAAGAGGTGTCATCGAAATACCGCCGCCGGTTCTCATCAGGGCCTCATAGGCTACGATATCGCCGGTATGGGCATCAATAATAGGCTGGAAATGGTATTTGAACAGATTCCTGTCAATCAGCAGCTCAAAGGTATTGAAATAATCATTAAGATCCGGCTGCGGAATGACGGAATTCTTCATATAGGATTTCTCAATTTCGCTGACAAGCCTTACCTGGTTCAGTTTTGCGGTAAGGAGCTTGAAAAGCAGGTTCAGTATCCTGATTTTACGTCTGATAATCTCCGCATCCCTGGCACAGCTGTCCGACATGACTATATAGTAGCCGCAGCACACCTGCCCCGCATATACGGAGGTGACAATATAAAGCTTTCCGTTTTCCTCGGCCTCCATCAGGTCCGGAATCATCTCCGGCTGGCGCATGATTTCATACTGTCTGCCTGTTCTCGACAGGTTTACCGAATATACAACATTCATTTCCGGGGAAAACATATTGTCCGCTTCCTCCGGACTGTCGTAGTTTATATCATTAAGGTCAGACCTTATGCACAGATAGGAATCCGGCACAAGCCTTTCTTTTATCTCCTGATAAAACTGCGAGGAATCGTCAATATCGCAGATATCATCAATCATATCAAAGAGGTAATCCGCAACCCGGCAGATTTTGCCGTCGCATTCAATCGCATTTTCCCTTCTGGCATAGATGAAGCGTCTGTCGTTTTCCGAGGTCTCCAATAAATCCAAAAGCCATCCGAGACCTGTCGATTCACAGTCTCCGACTAAACTAAAGGATTTGTTTTCGGTATCCTCAGTCACCTCGATAATAGGTCTGTTCCAAACCCTTGCCGCGCCCCTCAGCCTCTCCTTCAGTTCTTCATCCTGTATGCTGTCGGAAAACAGAAGAAGCGCATCTATGATATTATAGTTCGGGACATCAAAAACCCTTCCGTCACCATGTCTGTTTTTTATATTTTTATTCTCATCCGACTGTGCAGACGGGCTGTTAAACACAAAAACCATCCAATTGTTTGCACGGGCTGTCCGATTCACCTTATCAAGGTATTCCGCCCTTTTGCCGCTATGCATACAGGCAAGACATACACCCATTACCTTCTTCGTTCCAACCATAAGCTGCCTCCGTTTCGGGATATGTAAAGAAAATCCTTTTTCTATATATATTTATAGTAGCTTTCCAATGCGTTGCCGTATTAAGGTCTTCAAATTTCAATTGATTTCGTCTTATCTGCTTCTTGATTCCTGCAGTCTGTATATAAGTTTAGCTATCTTTTCCGATGCATGCCCGGTTTCAACCAGACCAAACTGTTCAAAAAATTTACTCTGTGCATCAAGATATTTTTTTTCGTCATACCGAAGTATGCACTCCGCCAGCTCCTCACGCGTTTCCGCTATAGGATAGGGCAGGCTGTCATAATCAAAGTAAAGACCCCTTGACTGAATATACTCCTCTTTATCCGGTGCATAAAGAAAGACCGGCTTTTTCGCCTGGGCAAATTCAAAAAGAGTATTTGAGTAATCGGTTATCAGTACGTCCGAAGCCTCCATAAGCTCATAAATATCTCCGAATTCGTTTCCGTCCGCAACATACTCCGTATCCTGTTCAAAGGACAGATACGAGTTGCCCTGCTGCGAGGTCCGCGACATGGCAAGGGGATGCATTCTGGTCACCACCACAAACCTGCGTCCGAACCTGTTTTCAAGGGCCGAGACAAGATTCTGCGATTCCTCACAGGACTTCCGTACTGCCGTTGAATCGTCCTCGCGGTAGGTAGGCGCATAAAGACAGATATCAAAGGAATTCTGCTTTATTTTCCTTTTCCCGTTAAAGCCGAGCCTTGCAAAAATAAGCTTACGGGTCGCTTCTATCCTATCCGCATCCGGTTTAAGAAGCGGATCCATCCTGGGCGTTCCAAAGCAGAAAATCCTGCCCTTAAAGCCAAACGCCCTGCGGTAGAGTTCATTGCAGAATTCACTGTTTGAAATATAAATATCCGTCATCGCGGTATCCCTTGCCGCCATTGCAAGATATTCCCTGCTCAATACCGATTTGCAGTCCCGTTCTATTTTTTTTAACGGCAGTCCGCCATGCCAGGTCTGTATATAAAGCTGTCCCCTGCGTTTTTTTACATAGCTTTCCTTCCGGTTACAATCCACCCAGATTCCCGCTGTTGCCTGGACAAATATTGCCTTCACGGAATTCGTTTTCAGAAATTGCACGCATTCATTTTTGTATATCGGCATATTTTCCGATTTAGGCAACCCGGAAGTAATAAAATATATTTTTTGTTTTTTCCCTTTTTCCTCAAGGAGCCGCAAATAGCTTTCCGCAATCCACTTCGGATTGTCCCCGTAGCCCCAGACATTGCAGAATACAACCCGTTCGGCATCAAGCGTAAATATGCTGAAAAGCCTGAATTCCGCTTTGATGACATGCTCGCGTACCCTTCTGTATTTTTCACGCAGGCCCTCAGGCGCTGCCTTTTTTAATATTGCTCTGAAACCCAAGCGGTCTGCCCCCCTTTCTGCTAAAGCCGAGTTTCCCGATAAAACCGTGTTTCCCGGCATCCCGGTCCAAAAAATATTTATAACATTTACATTTATGCAAACCTTATACCGGTTCTTATACGAGCCTTATTCAGGCATTTATATAAACTCCTTCATTATCTCAAAAAATTGTCTGCCCGAATTTTCCCAGCTCAGCCTCTTCAGCTGCTCCGACGCATTGCCGCACATTTTTTCAAGCCGCTCAGGATTTCTTACCGCCCCCAGGAGAAGGTCCGCTATATCCTTTTCTCCTATTTTCGTGAAAAGAGCGGTTTCCCCGTCAAAAAAGAAGGGGTAGGTTCCGTCCGAAAATTCAATCACGGGAAGCCCCGCTGCATGCATTTCATAGGGTACAAGCGAAATATTACTCATAGAAGCAACCATACCGAAATCCGCTTTCCCGTAAAGCCCGTTCAGCTCACTCTTTGTCAGCTGCCCAAGATTTGTCCCGCCCGGCGCACTAAAGGTTTTCGCCTCCCCGAAATACCGGACCTTCAGCTCAATTCCCTGTTTTTCCAGCTTTGCCGCAGTATTCTGAAGCATAAAGGGAATCAGGTTCGGAAGTCTCTTTCCATAGTATTTCAGATATACGGCAAGGACTATCGTTTTTTTAGACGCATATGCCTTAAAATCACGTTTTGTATATGTATAGGCCGAGCTGTCATACGGAAAATCGATAACATCGATTTTCATTTTCCCTTCACGGCCGTCTGCCGGGCATACGTCCCGCTCAATCATCATTTTGTTCCAGCCCCCGAGGCTGACCATATGAAGTCCCTGGCAATATGTATTCCTGCACATCAGGTACTCCTCACCGAAGCTGTAGAAAAGCGGTTCATAGTCCTGTACAAAATACATTTTATACGAGCTTTTAAATTTTTTTGCAAAGGATACCGTATCCCAGGAGGATGCCACTACCACATCCGGTTCCTTGATTTTGCCGCGTTTAATGGCTGCCATATATCTGTCGAAGGGAAAAAGCCTGCCCTGAAAATCCTCAAGATTTGACCTGGCGCAAAGCTCCATTTCTTCAACGCTCTGAGGCTTGTAGGCCAGATAGCACACCTTTACTCCAAGCCTTTCCAGCTCTGTTCCGAGATGCAGGACAGAGGTCTGCCCGCCGTGAAACCTTACCATTCTTGTAATGATAAAGGTCACCGTCCGAAGCTGCTCCGGTTTTGTCTGCTCAACAAAGGAAGCATCGTAATTCTTCAGCAGACCGCGGATTTTTATTTCCTCCGCCTTTGCCGAAACATTGTGCATCAGGCTCAGCGTAGCCCTTTTCGTTTCTCTTATAATGGCCTCATTCCGACTCAATTTATCTGCTCCCTTCTACCTCTCCAAGGTGGGGTTCTATATATAAAGCCCCTATCATTTCTGCTTCGGCATTTCTGCTCTGTTATTGCATCTCAGCTATTTCTTCTCTGTCATTTCTGCGCTGTCATTTCTGCGCTGCTATTTCTGCTCTGCTATTTCTTCTCAATCATCTCTTCATATCGGGCACATACCTCTTCAACCTTACCCGAGGCCACGATATGCCCTTTTTCAAGAATTATGGCCTTATTGCAGTTGTCCAGTACCTGGTCTCCCGAATGAGAAACAAACAGGACCGTTACGCCGGATTTCATCATACTCTTCAGCTTTTTGGCACTCTTTTTCCTGAATTTCGCATCACCGACCGAAAGAACCTCATCAAGAATGAGAATTTCCGGTTCAACAACAGTCGCTATTGAAAAACCAAGTCTCGCCTTCATACCCGAGGAATAGTTTTTCAGCGGCACGTTGATAAACTCACCAAGCTCTGAAAATTCCACTATCCCATTGTATTTTTCCTTTATAAAATCGCGTGAATAGCCGAGCATACTGCCATACAGATATATGTTTTCCGCTCCGGTATAGTCCTTGTCAAAGCCTGCGCCAAGCTCCAGAAGCGGAACAATGTTTCCCGTCACGCTGATTGTCCCCTCGCTTGGCTTCAGAACACCTGCGATACATTTTAAAAGAGTAGACTTTCCCGCGCCGTTCAGGCCGAGGATACCGATTCTGTCGCCCTTTTTCACGGTCAGGTTTACCTCCCGCAGGGCCCAGAATTCACGATAGTTCATTTTTCTTTTTACGAGACGTACAAAGTATTCCTTCAGATTGTCGCATTTCTGCTCTGCCAGCCTGAATTTCACTCCCACATTATCCAGCTTTATGACAACAGGCTGCTTTTTCTTCGCAGGCTTTTTTACTGCAGGCTTCTTTTCTTCCGAAGCCTGTGTATTCTCTGCCACAGTCTGTGTATTCTCTGCTGCAGACTGTGCATTCTCTACTGCAGACTGTGTATTCTCTGCTGCAGACTGTGTATTCTCTGCCGGCTGTATATTGTTTTCAGACTTATCTGTATTATTTACCAAATTATTATCCATCTTTCTCTCTATACTTTCCCTCTATACTCTCCAAATCATTCGTTACTATTCACAGTCTGTTCTATTCAATTATATTATCTGACTTAATTTATTGAATCAGGTAATATAATTAAACATAAAGAATGAACCTGTCCTGTTTTCTCCAAAAAACGACGATGCCTACGGCCAGAACCGCAAAACTGAAGCCCGTTGAAAACCACAGGTGGTACATATCCTCCGTAAAAGGACGTCCGAATATCGCATCGCGGAACAGTACTATAAGCGAATACAGGGGATTTACCTTAAAAAGCCAGGCATTCGAGGCATTTTTCAGATTATCAACCTTGTAGAAAATTGCACAGCCGTACATTATCAGCATTGTGGCAACCGTCCAAAGGTACTCAAGGTCACGGAAAAATACATTCAGAGTCGCAAGAAGCATTCCCGTACCAAGTGTCATTATAAAAAGCAGGAGCAACGGTATAAATGCCTCAAAAATGTATACTGTGAAGGGAACACCTTCAAAAATCATCATTCCGAAAAGAACAATCAGTGAAATCAGGAACATCAGATAGTTCGATATTATCGAGGAGAGCGGGTACATGTATTTTGGCACATAAACCTTTGCAATCATGCTTCCGTGCTTGCGTACGGATTTCAGTGCCACCTTTGTGCCGTTGGAGAAAAATCCGTAAAGAAGGCGACCGCAAAGAATATATACGGGGAAATTGTCATCTCCCTTTCCCAACAGGTTTGAAAAAACAAGAGTCAGTACAATTGTGGTGAGGAGCGGCTCCAAAAGAGTCCACAGCACACCGAGTACCGAGCTTCTGTATTTCAATTTGATATCCTTTTTTATCAGTTCGCCCAGTAAAAACCTGTATTTTTTAAAATTATCCACAAAACTTTTCATCAAATCAATCCTTTCAGGAAAGCCTTTCCATCCTGTTTACGGCGCTGAAAATCGCGCGTATTGAGGCACGGACGGTACTTGAACTCACACCGACTCCGTAGGTGGTCTTGCCGGATACCGAATCCATCAGATGAATGTATGCCGCTGCCTGTGCGTTTGAACCCTCGCGAAGGGCATGCTCCGAATAGTCAAGGATACGAAGCCTTCTGCCAAGCTCCTTCTGAAGACCGATCTTCACTGCATCAATAGGTCCGTTGCCCTTGGCCGTGAAGGTCTTTTTCACGGAATGGTCCGAGTAGGTCACCTCACCGACAGTATGATAGTTGTCATCGGAGGCTGCAAGAATATCCTCCATCCTGCAGGACAGGAAATGATACGGCTCCTTCATGTCGAGATAGTTCTTCTTGAATTCCCACATGATACGGTCCGCGTCAAGCTCACCCTCCTCCTCGGATATATTCTGGATAATGGCGGCAAACTCGCTCCTCATTCCCTTCGGCAGCTTGAAGCCGTGATAGGTCTCCATGATAAAGGCAACTCCACCACCGCCGGACTGGCTGTTTATCCTCACTATAGGCTCATAAATCCTGCCCACATCCGCCGGATCGATGGTCAGATACGGAATATCCCAGTATTCATTATTATTCAGGCGCCTGTCCTCCAGGGCCTTGTTTATGGCATCCTGATGCCCCCCGCTGAAGGCGGTAAAAACAAGCTCACCGACATAGGGCTGACGTTCGGGTATACTAAGCTTTATGAGGCGCTCGTAAAATCTCCTGAGCGAAGGAATATCGCTGAAATCAAGCTGAGGGTCAATTCCCTGGGCCATCATATTGCAGGCCAGCGTCACAATATCAACATTTCCCGTGCGCTCTCCGTTTCCGAACAGGGTGCCCTCGACACGGTCTGCGCCTGCAAGAAGTGCAAGCTCTGTTGAGGCAATTCCCGTCCCCCGGTCATTGTGCGGGTGCACGCTCAGCACGACATTTTCACGGCAATTCAGCCGTTCACTTACCCACTCCACCTTATCTGCGTAAACATTCGGTGTCGAGTTTTCTATCGTTGCCGGCAGGTTGATGATGATTTTCCTCTCCTTATCCGGCTGCCATGCATCTATTACCGCATTGCAGATTTCAACGGCATATTCAGGCTCTGTTTCCGTAAAGCTTTCCGTTGAATATTCAAGTATGATATTGCCCGGAAAGGTTTCTGCGAACTCCCTTACCCGTCTGGTGGCAGCTACAGCCAGCTCCGTAACCTGCTGCTTATCCTTCCTGTAGACAAGATTTCTCTGAAGAGGCGAGGTGCTGGTGTAAATATGCATTATCACATTTTTTATGCCGTCAACGGATTTCAGTGTCTGCTCAAGAAGATGGGAACGGCACTGTGTCAGCACCTGAATGCTGACATCGTCCGGAATCAGCCTTCTGTCTATCAGCTGACGCATAAAATCGTATTCTATGGCAGATGCAGAAGGAAAACCGACCTCTATTTCCTTAAAGCCCAGTTCAACCAGCTTGTTGAAATATTCTATTTTTTCCTCGACAACCATAGGCTCAATAAGTGCCTGATTGCCGTCCCTTAAATCGACGCTGCACCAGACAGGGGCCTTCTCAAGCACTCTGGCGGGCCATTTACGGTCGTCCTTTATAAAGGGAAGCTGTTTTCTGTATCTTTGATAATTCATCTTTATCCTATAGTCTTTTCCTGTTGTTCTTCAAGTCTCTGCTGTTCAAGTCTCTGTTGTTCAAGCCTCTCCTGCTCGACAAGCCCCTTTACGAAAACATCGTTTACAATATTCTCTGAAGCCTTTCCGGTCTCCCAGCCGCAGAAGCGCTCGTAAAATGCCTCGTACCTGTCCTTAAATTTCTCCGTCAGGACATCGATATTCTTTATCGAATCGATTACCTCCTCCGTTGTGTAAAGAAGCGGTCCGGGAACAGTCGACTCCATATCAAAATAGAAGCCGCGGAGCATATCCCTGTATTTATCTATATCGTAGGTATAGAAAAGGATCGGACGGCGAAGGTTCGCATAGTCAAAGAATACCGAGGAATAGTCGGTAATACATATATCAGATATAAGGTAAATCTCTGCTATATCATCATATTTACTGAGGTTGAAGGCAAAGCCCTCCATACCGGTAACATCAAGCTTGTCGGCGATGTAATAATGCGTCCTTAAAAGGATGACATACTCATCTCCCAGTGCCTCACGCAGCTTCAAAAGATCAAGCTTCAGGGTAAATTTATACTGTCCTGCGGCATAAAACTCATCATCACGCCAGGTAGGCGCATAGAGGATGGTCTTTTTATCCGCCGGAATTCCAAGCTTTTTCCTGATTTCCGCAGCCTTTTTATCTCTGTCAGGGCTGTGAAGGATATCATTTCTTGGATATCCGTACTCAAGCATATGCCCGTCAAACATAAAGCAGCTTTTGAAAATATCCGCCGTAAAACGGTTTGGTGCCACAAGATAGTCCCATGACCTTGTTTTATTATATATATGGTTCTTGTAGCCGGGCGACGCACTGAAATTGTCCTCCATATCAAATGCCAGACGCTTCAGCGGCGTACCGTGCCAGGTTTCAAGGAAAATCTGCTCCTCGCGCTTTCTCATCCAGCCGGGCTGCTTTGTATTGAATACAAAATACTTGCAGCGTGCCAGATAATATGCATAGCGAAGGCCCATTCTGCGTACCTTTTTACATTTGAAGGGGATTTTACTCTTTGCGCCCTTTTCCATACTCCAGATAAATTTGTATTTATCCCCGAAATTCTTTGAAAGATACTCATAAATGCCCTTCGGATTGTCACCGTAGCTTTTTCCGAAAAAGCACTCAAACAGAATCCAGTTCTCCTGAACCGGCTTCTTCAAAAAACGGTTTACGTAAAAAGCACGGATTCTGCTCGAACGGTGAAGGATACACTTTTTAACCTTTTTAAAGAAAAGCCTTCTCGTAATCAGACTGTAGGTCTTCTTTACATCCTTCTTTTCAAGGGCCTTTAAAAGCCTCCTCTTGTAACGCTTTATTTCCTTTTTGGTACGGCTGCTGATATCGGCGAGTGCGTCATGCATTTTCAGGAATCGTTCCCCGCGCCAGTAGTCGTTCTCGCTTCGTCTTAATCTGGTAACAAAATAATCCGTATAATAGTTGATGAACTTCTTCTCGACCCGGACAAAGATATCGCTGTCTTCGGGAAGAAGCCCGTGCGTATAACGGTATGCGGCAAGAAGCTCATCAAATCTGTCCTCTGCCTTTTCCTGAGCCAGAGAAGGGAAATTGATGGGATCGCCATGCTTCCTTTTTACATATTTTGATTTGTAATTTTTCCTGAAGGTGGTTGCAAGGGAAAGTACCTGCGTCACAAACGAAAAATCGGAATAGAATTTGAACTGCTCGGGAAAACGCAGACCGTTTTCTTCGACCAGCTGCCTTTTTATCGCAATATTAAGGGCGGAAACATTTCTGATACCCTTACGTCTGCTGATAAGGCGTCTGCATGCACCGGCCCTTCTGTATTCTATGAACTCCTCGGGACTGAGGGTAGCCCTAAGCTCCTCAAGACGGCGCTGTGCCTCCTCGGCCTCTGCCTCGGCCTCGGCATCCGCTCCCGAAGCATCTCCCGAAGCATCATCCGCCTGGGAATCGTCCTCCTCCGCACCGGAATCCTTATTCATGGTTGCAAGGAAGCCGGCTCTTGAATACCAGCTCCAGACCTTTTTACCGTAAACCACATCCGGGATTTCTCCTGCCACAATTGCTGAATCCATACAGGAAAGGGCACGGAAATACAGATAGTCATCGCTGTCAAGGAAATATATATATTCTCCTTCTGCAGCATCAATACCGGTATTTCTTGCGGCTGCCACACCGCTGCAGCCGAGATATCTGCTCAGTCTCGGTCCGTCCTGCTCCGTATAGGCTTCATCACGAAGCACCCTTTTATCGCCGACAGAAACCGTACGGAGTGTAAAATGCTTTCCATACTCGTTTACAAGCTCCGTTATATCCTCCTCAGGATGGTCAAGCACAAGAATAACCTCAAAATCCCTGTAAGGAACATAAAAGTACGGCCTTTCGATTTCCTCCGCCGTTGTTTCCTCACTGGAATCCTCATTACCCTCCATCTGCTCATCATATTCGGATAAATAGGGAATCAGATCCCTATAGCCTATCAGCTTCTTCAGGCCTGAAAGATCTGAGGGAACATCTCCGTTCAAAAATTCCGCAACAGCCTCACGTCCCTCGATACCGGCCATAGACCGGAGCTTATCCAAACCCTCAAAGCCCTTCTGACCGGATAAAACGTCGAAATGAACGAACATTATCTGGTCCTTCAGACTTTCCAAACAATCCTTTAAATAATCAGTTCCCCTGTGAAACGGAATGATTACACTGGTTCTAACCGTACTCATTACTCTCCTTCAAGGCACAGCCCCTGCATATGCCTCACATTAAAATATGTATTATACTACTGTTCATTTATCACCGTAGTATCATTTTCAACCGTAACTGCAGGCGTCACCTGTGCGGCAGGTGCCTTCTTCTCAATGATAACCGAAATGCTTCCAAGTTCAACAAGAACACCGCCCGAATAGTCAGACTTCAGGGAAACCACCTGTGTTCCCTCCGCAAGACCGGTTACATCGACATAGAGGTTCAGGTCGGAAATTTCCATATTGTCAATGTCATCCTCGCGTCCATGAAGGGTTACGCCTGCATTCCAGAAGGAGTACAGCGTATATTCATAATTGCCGCTGTCAGCTCCGATTACTGTAATATCCTCACTGGTTACCTCCAGCTTCTTTTCCTGCATTTTGTGAATCTTTACCTGTATGCTCATTGTCTTGTTTTCACTTACAGGCCTGCACTGTTCCCCGTATTTCTCCAAAAGAAGCGCTTCAAGGCTGCTCTGCATTACAACATCCTCAGTTGTTCCGGAAACGTCGCATTCAACCTCGAGAACCTCCGGAAGCTTTGACAACACCTCCTCCGAAGCCGCAATTTCTATCTCTGAAGGGTCGAAGGTAGGCTCATCGGCATAATAATACTCTGCGGGATTTCCGACAGCGGTAGCCTTCAGTGTCTGCTTCTTTTTCTTGAATATCGTAACCGCAACCTTAACAGTATCCTGACTTAATGTGATTTTCTTTGAATCAATCCTGTTTCCTTCCACATCCACCGCATATAACGTGAAATCGTCGGTAAAGGATGCATTCTCGCCATCAACAGGTACATCGACAACAAGCTCGGAAAGCCTGTCAATCTGTGAAACGGAGCCTGTAGCCTGAACAAGCACGGTATCCGGCTCACACCTGAACAGATAGTAGCCGTCCTTGACGGTTCCGGTCGGATTTACCCGGATGCCCTTTGCCACTGTTGCCTGGTCCTCGATTATTACGGCCATCTGGTCGTTCTTCGGGGTGACCGTCAGCTCCTCGGCATCAGCATGCTTGCATTTTACATCTATTGGTGCATAGTACATTGAATTAAACAGCGTAAAATCAGCCGTTGCTTCAAAATCCTCTATTGTAAGCCTGTCCAGGATTGAACGTCTTCCCTTTACCTTAACGTCAACCTTCTCGCCCGATTCAACAGCGTAGCCGTATCCGCGTGAGGTAACAACCTCCTCATGGATAATCTGCACGGGAATGCCTTCTATGGTTTTTGTGATGCTGGGATCTTCAACATTCATTATTGTAAGCCAGAGCAGCAGTGCCAATACAATGGACAGCAGCTTCAGGCCGATGTTTCTTGTTAAAATATTCTTCATGCCCTTTTCTCCCGCTTTCTTTAAATACCCTGCTTAGTCTTCTTATCCCAGGGCCACTTTCCGCGCTTGGGTTTTTCTTCATTGGCCTTATTCTGAAGCTCCTTCAGTCTGTCATAAAGGAACTCACGCGATACCCTTCTGTTCAGTTCGCCGTTCTGTACCGTGGAAACGCTTCCCGTTTCCTCTGATACAACGATTGTGAAGCTGTCCGTTACCTCACTTATTCCGACTGCGGCACGGTGTCTGGTACCAAGCTCCTTGCTGATATGCATACTGTCGGAAAGAGGCAGGTAACAGGTCGCTGCAGCCACCCTGTTGCCTCTTATTATTACAGCTCCGTCATGAAGAGGCGTATTGTGCTCAAATATGTTAATCAGAAGCTCACTGCTGACCTTTCCGTCCACCTGGATACCCGTGGCCTCATACTCATCAAGTATAACGTCCCTCTCGATGATTATCAGCGCTCCGGTATGTACCTTCGCCATTTCAAAGGTGGCCTTCACGATTCCGTTTATTGTATCCTCGCTGAATTTATCCTCCTCCTGCGATGCAAAGAAGGGCGTAACTATACTGATATTCTTTTTACCCAGCTGCTCAAGCGCCTTTCTGAGCTCCGGCTGGAATACGATTACCAACGCCGTAATGGATACTCCGATACCGTTTGCAAAAATCCACAGAATTACATCAAAATTCAGGATTGAAGCTATCAGATAAAATATCGACAGTACAAGAATACCCTTCAGAAGTGTCCAGGCCCTTGTATTTTTTATCCATTTGATAATACAGTAAATCAGTAACGCAAGAATAAGTATTTCCACCACATCAGTGGGCTTAATCCTTAGCTGGATTATCGGGTTAAAGAATCCGGCAAAAAATTCTTTTAATGCTTCCATATGCTTATCATGCCTCTCTAAAAGTCATCTTGATTTATTTCTCGTCATCCAGTGTCATGTCTTCCTCATAATCCCCGTCATCATTCAGGAATACACGGGTGCTGTTACCGGGTTCATCTTCAACGGTTACATTCCTTTTACGCATATAGGGATTCTCGCGCTTTTCAGGTACCGCAGGTGCCGGTTCCTCATCAAAACCACCATCCACAAAGCCCTCATCCTCTTCATCGTCGGGCTGCAGGCTTCCGTACCCGTCATAATCTCCGTTTAACGGCAGGTAACGCAGGTTGCCGTTATCTTCTTTTTCATCCTCTTCATCGTCATAGGATTTTCTGTATGCCTTTACGTAATCATCATCGTCCCGTGTCAGAAGCTTTCCGTCATTCTCAAGCCTGTCAAAAGGACTTTCATCCTCCGTAACATCCTCTGCGTCCCCGTCGTCTTCCTCGTCCTCGCAGTCGATGTCCTCACCGTCCCTCGAATGATGGTTGAAATGCTTTATATCTATCTCCTTCAGACTTATATTGACCTTCGGAACGGCCTTAACATAGTAATAATAATCGTCGTCCTCAAACTGTACCCGTTCAACCGCGGTATAATCGAGAATACGCTTCATATAGTCGCATATCATGGCGATAAATCCGGAAAGGACCGACATAAAGATAAGTGTACCGATATTTACCGTTGCATCGTATTTCAGGTCCGCAACCAGGAATCCGATAATTGTCACTACAACACCTGCCGCAATGGAAATTTCGAAGGAGTAATCAAAGGAGAATTTCCTAAGTCCCCAGACTGCTATGATTACAAGGGCAAACACGACTGCCACAATTATCATCTGCTTATTGGCGATAATCGCGTCAAATACATCGGTATACAGCTGAACGACATCATCAAGGTCAAATTCTACCTGACGTGCAGAGGCCTCCTTAACTATTTTCATTATGTAATAAATAAGTACGCCGCAGGTTGTGGGCATAATGGTCACGGGGCTTGCAACGCTTCCCATCAGAATGGGAACGCAGTAATGCAGGTTATATTTGGCAAGCACCGGAATTGCTACGGCCGCAACTGCCTGCTTCGGTGAGAATCGCATCATCAGACCGTACAGGATAATGAATATCATCAGCAAAAGAACTGCCATGAAAATCGAAACCGAATAAATGTGCAGGAGTGAAAGCAGCATTGCACACAAAACAAGCACTGCCCCGGGTGTAAAAGCACATATCGCCGACAGTCCCAATGTAACTATTGTTTTTGTAAATCTCGGGTCAAAGCCTATGGAATCATTAATAAACGCAAATACGACCCAGCTCAGGATGAATTTGACTACGGGATTCACCACAACCCTCGTTTTCTGATATAACTTCAAGAGCATTTCCCTTGCTTCTATTAACACTGTAATCATTCCTCTTCATCCTCCTGTACATAGCCGTCCTCAACAAGATACATATGGTTGAGTTTTCTGAGCATTCTGAAGTACTTTGCCAGTTTTTTCCTGGATCTGGCATATTTTATCGAGTAGCACAACGCGGAAACCACCAGATACACAGCCATAACCCCAAGGTAAATCCCCAGTATCCTGCGTCCGAGCAGTGCATAATCAATATCCAGCGCATTGTTCAGGATAAATTCCATCTTGTAAATTATCCCCAGCGCCACAAGACAAAGAAAGCTTATCGTCACGGCAATCGCAGTTTTCAGAACCTGCAGCCGCGTATAGTCGCTTTTATAATATTTGGCAAGCTTTATATCCTCCCTGCCTTCCCTTTTCTCATATATGGCAAGCTTAGTCATAAGCCTGATTTTCCGGTTATTCAGCATATCCTTCACCATCCACTTATTCACATTTGGGCATAGTACACCCATTGTTTCAGTATAATCCAAATTAAGATTATAGCATACTCTCCGCACTAATAAAAGAAAAATTTTTTCAGGGGGGACCATCAGGGGGGACGGTTCCTTTTTGCATTTTATCTGTCCCTTTTTGACATTTTAATCCTCATGCCGCGAGTCTTACGAGTGGCTAATGGATACAATTTGAGGAGCTCGCGACTCAAATTGCCGTGTAAAAAATTTGCGTATATGATTTTTCACACTATCTGTCCCCTGACGAGCAGGAATGTGCAATTTTGAAAATATGTGCTATCTTGGAAAGATAAAAAAAAGGTGTATTTCCGACAAAAGTATTGCTATACTGTAATTGTGCAACAGAATTTACATTATGAAAGTCATTTCAGAAAGGTCAGGTTTTTTATGGAGAAGAGAACAATTGAAAACTTGGGGATTTCCACATCACTACTTGGTTTCGGCTGTATGCGTCTGCCTGAAAAGGATGGACATATTGATGAAGCACGCGCCGAAGAAATGATAGACAGGGCCTATAAATCCGGCGTCAACTACTTTGATACCGCGTATCCCTATCACAATGGCGAAAGCGAGCCCTTCGTTGGGAAAACACTTGATAAATACCCTCGCGACAGCTATTATCTGGCAACCAAACTGCCCTGCTGGTTCGTAAAAACACTGGAGGACGCAAAGAATAAATTCCAGGAACAGCTTGACAGACTGCACAAGGACTATGTTGATTTCTTCCTGCTTCACGCGCTTGGGAGGGACCGCTTTCACGAGATGCGTGACCTTGGAGTCATAGATTACCTGCTTGAGGAGAAGGCAAAGGGCCGTATTAAATATCTTGGCTTTTCCTTCCATGATGATTATGATGCATTCGAGGAAATAATCAAATACCGCCAGTGGGATTTCTGTCAGATTCAGTTCAACTATATGGATACCGACGAACAGGCCGGGCTGAAGGGCGTAAAGCTTGCTGAGGAGCTCGGTGTTCCGCTTGTAATAATGGAGCCCATAAAGGGCGGCTCCCTCGCCACTTTACCCGCTGACGTAACCTCGGAATTCTCGAGGCTGGCTCCCAATGCATCCGTTGCCTCCTGGGCTCTCCGCTATGTTGGAAGCTTTGACATTGTCAAGGTAATTCTCAGCGGTATGTCGACAGAGGAACAGGTAGAGGACAATCTTTCAACCTTCAACAATTTTGCTAGGCTTTCCGATGAGGAAATGGCCGCCGTCGAAAAGACTGCAGCAACCATCCGCTCAAGGGTTTTCAACGGCTGTACAGGCTGCCGCTATTGTATGCCATGTCCTAATGGCGTAGATATCCCTCACAATTTCCGCATCTGGAATACCTACGGTATGTATAATAATGCCGGACATACAAAATGGGAATGGACCCAGACCATCAAGGAGGAGGAACAGGCAAAGAACTGCATCGGCTGCGGTCTCTGCGAAACCCAGTGCCCTCAGCATCTTGATATCCGTGATAATCTGCAGACATTGCAGGGCGTACTTGACAATTTATAAAAAAAACAAAATTCAACATTGGGGACGGACCTTTTTTAACAAAATTCTACATTGGGGACGGACCTTTCTTAACAAAATTCAACATCGG
>JAZQNG010000032.1:0-4020 GCA_045627205.1 Lachnospiraceae bacterium | reverse complement strand
TCCACTGATAATATTTACTTTGCAAAGTGCTTGCCAGAGTTTAGCTGGCATGAACTACTCAAGATTCCGAGAGTTCATTTGCATATCGGAAAGGCGTGTTACAGGCCTGCCCGTTTTTCAAAAGCCTTCAGTTCTCAATGTATAAGGTATAATACTTTCCGCCATTCGAAACCTTCATATAGTCGTTTTCTTCTCTGACGGAAACAACGCTGTATTCATTTACATCCCTGTCAGATACCCAATCAGCATCCATCGTTTTAGCAGTCGTAAATATACTGTCCTCTTCCTTATTGTAGCAGGAAGAAGAATCTTTCAAACCTGAAACCGCAAAATTATCGATTTTTTCTCCGTCATACTTCACTACCAGTCTTCCATAAGAGGTCTGAACAGCATATGTTTCTTCGTCAAGCTTACGGAATTCATGCATCGTGGCTGAAATCAGTGAGTTATCGGAGGCATCCCTTATTTCTTCATAAAAACCGCAGCCGTTTTGTTCGGGATAGGTATAACAATCCATTTTTACATGAACACTAATCTTGTTCTCATAGGTTTCATCATAGGTTTCCGTATTATAGGCAGCCACAAAATGGTTTTCTTCCGGAACCTCAACCAGTGCATCCGTCCCCATATCAAGTATTCCCAAAACCGACTGAAGTGTTTGCGTCATTGCTTCTGGTGCCATGTCGAAATTAAAGGTTGCAACAAGTGATCTGTCAAAAGGAGAAAATGACGGCAGAGAATTCTTAACCGATATCATATCCTCGGTAACATAAGTAGTTCCTTCCTTTACACGCTGATTATATTCATCAGTATATTTTTCAAAATAAAATGCAAAGGTTTCTGTCACTTTTTCAGAAAGCTCATACATTCCGCTGAAAGATACCGCTTCTGCAGCGTCAAGTTCGGCCAAAATATAAGGATAGTCACCCTCACAGATGTCCTCGTAATCACCGCCGTAATAATAGTCCGGATCATTTTCCTTCAAAAATTCAAAGAAGGCATCCCATTCATCAGCCTGAATTTCCGGAAGCTTTGACTCTGCATCAAAGTTCTCCCAGTCTGCAACAACCTCAGTTATTTGGGGAAGTGCAGGAGCCGAAGGAGCTGAAGCTCCGTAAATTGTTTTAAGTGCGGAGGCACTGTCGGCAGACACAAGTACTGTCGATGATAAAACCAAAACAAATATCAATAATAATGCAGCCGTTTTCTTTTTCATTTCTGCCGTCCCTCCTTTATTTCATCCTGATTGTCACTGACGCTTTTTTACTTTCCAGAGGAGCCCAGATATTATCATCCCAAAATGTAGCCATGGTCTGAGTATAAAAATCATCTTTATATTTAATCACATCCAACATATTGACATCCGCATATCCCTTATCCATTATAATTGACATACTGTCCTCATAACCTCCCTCAACATGGAAGGCCGCATCTACCTTCGTATATCCCGCCATGATATTGTCCGTTGTAAGAAAACCTGTCGATGTTGATATTTTAGCCTTTTTCGTAGAAGCAACATACTGTGTGCTGTCAAAATTATTAAGGAAAATACTTGTTTGAATGATACCGGAGCTGCCCATCATAGTCGCACCGGTTACTCTGTCCGAATAAATATCCATTTTGGCATTAGCATTACACAGGAAACGGTAAATCTCGATATCTCCGGTCTGAGAACAGTCAAATATATGCTTTCCGTCAAGCACCATTGATTCACAGCTTGAATACCACATAGGCTTCAGTGAACCAACCCTTAAATCAAATACCCAATCCGAAAACGGCTTCATATTATGCTTCAGTTCAATTTCAACCGGACCGCTGTAGCCTCCCGCCGGTCCGCCCCAGGATGAATAGCTTACTTCCTTTGTAAGGTTAACCGCAACTCTCCAGTTCTGAACATTTCCGGGAACACCCATAAAAGAGAAAATCCTGTTTTTTTCACCATTAATCTGAAGAGTCCATTCCGTCCCATCGGGGAATACTTTATCCTTTACTGCTTCCCGGTCAATATAAGCGTTCAGCATACGGTAAAATTGATCAAGTGCACGTATCGCCGCCATTCCTTCTGTGCGTGCCTCCCAGCGTTCTGCTGTTTCATCAGCGGCCTGAAAGCTGAAAATAATGGCATCCTTTATCATTAAGGCAATTTTCACAAACTTATTATTCTTGAAAACTCTACCGATAATTTCCGAAATTATTGTGTTTGCAGCCATAAGAGGTGAGGAAAAGTTGCTCAGTGTATTAGACCAGGCATCCTCTGACAGCTTTAAATCATCATTTAAAATCTGTTTACCAACATCTATCAGTACAGAAGTTTGAATGCCGAATCCTACCAGACTTCCGATTCTGCCAAGAAAGGTTTCGATCTGTTCGTCAGTCACTTCATCCAAATATTTATACTCCAGCACGGCCTGATTGGCTTCTACCAGATCATCCGATTCAATATCGTAATAATCCATGAACTTTTCAATATATTCATCAATTATATTTGTCGGGAGCTGACCTGAATATCTCAATTTACCTTTAATTGCCACACCTCCGCAATTGAAGGTTGCAGGATAACCGCCGGAGAGTTCCGAAACATTAACACGTGTATAGTCTATTCCGTCAATTGTCCCCACAGCTGTTGATGCAGCCTCAGAATCAAGAGGCATAGCCATAGAAACAAGCATTATCACAATCAACATCAGTGAGGCAAGCCTTTTTGTTTTCATATCACATACCCCCCTTCACCGCATTACGTATACTGTCAAAAAGCTCAGAGTACTGTTCTGAAACACCATATTTTTCGGCATTTTCAAAATATTCCGCAGCTAATGTCATATCCTCACTGCCATATGCCATAAGTGCAGCATAAAGATTAATATCACCACTGGTTTCATCAAACAGAAGACCATTGTTCACGAAACCGATGGCAGCGTTCACATCTCCGGCTGTCAGAGCCACCTGCGCCGCATATATATACATGGCAATATCAAAGGGATTGGTAATAATCACGTTTTCTGCTAAAGCAACTGCGGATGGCATATTCTTATTTTCGAGACACCACGAAACAGCAACAATGTGGAAATCACTGCTGTACATATAACCGTTTCTCTCCTCTATAGGATTAGGAATGATGGGATTAATAAGATATATTTCTTTTTCATAGTCGGTAAGCTTTGTATAAAGCTCCTTTAATGCAGCTTCATCAGCAGCATTTATCAAATCCTCCAAATCTGCAAATTCTTCATACAACGGATTAAGCTCCCCCTGTTCACGAAGAAACTGCGCCCTGTCGGGATCTGCATTTTCAACGCTCAATGCCTCCATATAGAAGGCGGCAGGCGTAATATAACTGATTCCGTGAATTACATCCCAGTCTCTCGGAAGGTCATCCGTTTCAAGGGTTACACCCATTCCGTTAAGCTTCAGTTCAACAGCATAACGGACTGCAGCTGCAGACCCCTGTGCAAATCCAAGACCAAACTGAGTACAGTAAGGAATTCCGAGTCCCATATAATCTATACCGGCTTCATACATGTTATTGACCTGATTACAGAATTTTTCAAAGTCTGAACCAAGCTCAAGCTTTAATTCTTTATATGAAATTATGGCCTCAACATAATCCTCCTTTGTATAACCGAAAATTTTGTCACCCGAAAACATCTTAAAGTTGTTTTCCTCTGCAGATGCCCTTAACCCTTGCACAACCTCATGTGAGCCTGTAACACCGGTAATATTTTCGGAATTACTCCCGGTCTGTGATGCACTGCCGTTGCTCTCTGCATCAGCATCAGACGCGTCAGAGTTACCTGTATCGGAATTGTTTATTGAAGAATCCGTCATCTGACTGTCAGCTTCCGACTGTTGTCCGTTTTTTGAGCACGAACAAAGTCCGGTCAGAAGAAGAGTACATAATAAAAAACATAATATTTTTTTCATTCTACTAATTCCCCTTTTATAAAATCATTAATTATTTTTTATAACTTCCGAGACCTTCAGGGTTTGTATTATACTCCAAAACTTCAAAAATAGTTTCCG
>JAZQNG010000031.1:0-13301 GCA_045627205.1 Lachnospiraceae bacterium | reverse complement strand
AAAAAGCGATTGCATTATTGTTAATTTTATGTCTGGCGCTTACAGGATGCTCATCGGGTGACGATACAAAAGATACAAAGACAACACCTGCAGCAACAGCAACCACGGCACCTGAGGCTACCACGGCACCTGAGGCTACCACGGCACCTGAGGCTACTGCGACACCTGAGCCCACGGCAACACCTGAGCCCACAGCTACACCCGAACCTACGGCAACACCTGAGCCTGTAAAGATTTCAAAGAGCGAGATAGATTTTCCTGATAATACATATTATGAGCTTCCGGATGATTATACCGATGGCATAACACAGCAGGGAACTGTTGAGTCTTTCTCATATACGGCCAGGAAGGCTGACGGTACAGAATATGAGAAGCCTGCTAAGGTATATCTTCCTTACGGTTATGATGAGAATGACAAGGAAACGAAATATAATGTCCTTTATCTCATGCATGGCGGCGGCGGAAGCGAGAATAATTATCTTGGCAACGGTGACAGAAATACAATGTTCAAGAAGATTTTCGATAAGATGATTGAAACAAAAAGGTGTGAACCTGTCATTATCTGCGCACCGAGCTATTATGTTCCCGATCAGGATGATACCGTAAGTGCGGAAACATTTTATCAGGAGTTCCTTGATTACCTTATTCCTGCATTTGAGAGCAAATATAATACATATGCAGGCGGTGATGTAACACCCGAAGGAATTAAGGCATCCAGACTCCACAGAGCATTTTCCGGCTTCTCAATGGGTGGTGTATGTACATGGACAATTTTTGAAAACTGTCTTGACCAGGTTGCATACTTCCTTCCCATGTGCGGCGATGACTGGGTTCTTGTAGGACAGAAGGGCGATCCCGATGCAAAGGCAGCTGCTCTTGCAGAGATTGCAAACAATGCTGAATGCGGACTTGACGGATTCCTTCTTTATCCTGTAGCAGGTGGCGACATCGATGTTGCATATGAGAATGTTAAGCCTCAGGTTGAAGCTATGGAGAAGCTTACGGATACATTTAAGTATTGCGACAATTTCCGTGACGGTAACTTCTGTTACTGCGTAGAAATCCATCACGGACATGGCGGAACAACAGTTAACCATGCTATGTATACCGTTATTCCGACATTCTTCAGACTGGATACATCTGTTAAATAACAGGAATCAATCGCTGCTGTTTCTGAGGATGGTGTCAGCACCGGAAAGTAAGAAAAAATGCAGCCCCCTAAGCAGGCGGAAATGAGATAAACATATATATTTTAAGCTAAAAGGCTGCTATTCGGCACATTGAATAGTAGCCTTTTTGGTTAAATTTCACAAAAATTACAAACAATTTACTCCTTTTCGGCAATTTCAACAAAAAATACCGACAATATTTGTTGAAAAAGGATATAGATTTTAGAACCTTGAAAAGATATACTAACAAAGGACGCGTTTATAAAACGCAAAATACATAATAATGAGTTTTAAATTTTAGGAGGAACTAAAATGGCAAGTTTATCACTTAAGAACATCCAGAAGGTATATCCTAACGGATTCGTAGCAGTAAAGGACTTCAACCTTGAAATCGAAGACAAGGAATTCATCATCTTCGTAGGCCCTTCAGGATGTGGTAAGTCAACAACACTTCGTATGATCGCAGGTCTTGAGGAAATCTCACAGGGCGAGCTTTGGATTGGCGACAAGCTTATGAACGATGTAGAGCCCAAGGACCGTGATATTGCGATGGTATTCCAGAACTACGCTCTGTATCCTCATATGTCAGTATATGATAACATGGCATTCGGTCTTAAGCTTCGTAAGACTCCTAAGGCTGAAATCGAAAAGCAGGTTCATGAAGCAGCAAAGATTCTTGATATCGAGCATCTCCTTGACCGTAAGCCTAAGGCTTTATCAGGTGGTCAGAGACAGCGTGTTGCCATGGGTCGTGCAATCGTTCGTAATCCTAAGGTATTCCTTATGGACGAGCCTCTTTCAAACCTTGATGCTAAGCTCCGTGTACAGATGAGAATTGAGATTTCAAAGCTTCATCAGAGACTTGAAACAACCATCATCTACGTTACACATGACCAGACAGAGGCTATGACACTTGGTACCCGTATCGTTGTTATGAAGGATGGTGTTATCCAGCAGGTTGATACACCTCAGAACCTTTACGATGCTCCTAACAACCTTTTCGTTGCAGGTTTCATGGGATCACCTCAGATGAACTTCATCAACTCAATCGTTGGCCGCGATGGCAACAAGGTTACTCTTACATTCGGTTCAACAACAATCGTTGTTCCCGAGCTTAAGGCTAAGAAGCTTATCGATGCCGGCTACGAAGGAAAGACAGTTGTTCTTGGTATCCGTCCTGAGGACATCAAGGATGAGGAAATGTTCATCAGCAATTCACCCGACAGCGTTATCGATGTTACAGTTCGTGTATACGAGCTTCTCGGTGCTGAAGTATTCCTTTACCTGGATGTTGATAACTACGAGATTACAGCACGTGTTAATCCTCGTACAACAGCTCGTCCCGGCGATCAGATCAGAGTTGCTATGGATCTTGGCAAGCTCCACATCTTCGATAAGGAAACAGAGCAGGTTATCACTCACTAATAGATTTCAATATGTTTATGAACCGCAGTCATATGACTGCGGTTTTTTTCTATTTACTTTACTTGCAAGAAGTGGTAAAATCAACTATATATGGGGTATGCTGTATGTAAGCAGCGTATATTCTTGAATCGGCATGGTTTTTTTGCCATAAACGGAGGTCGGCTTATGATATCAAATCAGGTTTTGCAGAATACTATTGAGGGAATCAAGTCTATTACAAGGATCGATATCTGTGTGATGGATACAGAGGGCAAGATGCTTGCTTCAACCGTACAGAACGCAGAGGAATATGAAAAGGCAGCCCAGGCATTTGTCACCTCGCCTGCTGACAGTCAGGCACTTCAGGGCTCACAGTTCTTCAAGGTTTATGACGAGCAGCAGCTTGAATATATTCTGATAGTAAAGGGCGATTCGGACGATGTTTATATGGTGGGAAAGATGATTACCTTCCAGCTCCAGAGCCTGATTGTTGCATATAAGGAGCGCTACGACAAGGATAATTTTATCAAAAATCTGCTTTTGGACAATCTTTTACTGGTTGATATATATAACAGGGCAAAGAAGCTTCATATCGATACAGATGTGAGAAGAGTTGTTTTTATTGTTGAAACAAGCATTGAAAAGGATAATCTTGCGTTAGAGACCGTGCGCACACTGTTTGCTTCGACAAAATCGAAGGATTTTATTACTGCGGTTGATGAGAAGAACATTATCATCGTAAAGGAAATGCGCGGCAGCGATACCTATGAGGACATGGAAAAGGTAGGAAAGGTTGTGCTTGATATGCTCAATACCGAAGCGATGGCCAAGGTACGTGTTGCATACGGTACGGTTGTAAGCGAGATAAAGGATGTTTCAAGGTCCTATAAGGAAGCAAAGATGGCGCTTGATGTAGGAAAGATTTTCTATGCTGAAAGGAATATTATCGCCTATGCAAATCTTGGCATCGGTCGTTTGATTTATCAGCTTCCCATGCCCCTGTGCAAGATGTTCATAAAGGAAATTTTCGGTGGACAGTCTCCGGATGATTTCGACGAGGAAACAATTATCACCATTAATAAGTTCTTTGAGAACAACCTGAATGTTTCCGAGACCTCAAGACAGCTTTACATCCATAGAAATACACTGGTTTACAGGCTGGATAAGATTCAGAAGCTTACGGACCTTGACCTGAGGGTATTTGACGATGCGATTACCTTCAAGATGGCACTGATGGTTGTTAAGTATATGGATTATATGGAGAAAACTGATTTCTGATGGGAAAATTTGAACTTGAACGTGCCCTTTCGGAGGATATTGAACCGCCGGTTATTCTGATGGAGAATGTAACAAAGGAATATTCGGATGGGGTTCATGCCATTAAAAACCTGAATCTTGAGGTTAAAAAGGGTGAATTTGTATTTGTTGTCGGAAGCTCAGGTTCCGGTAAATCAACACTTATTAAAATGCTTTTAAAGGAAATTTCGCCGACCTCGGGCAAGATTTATGTCCTGGGGAGGGATATTTCAAGGCTTCGTCATAATGCAATAGCAAAGCACCGCAGAAATATCGGAATGGTGTTTCAGGATTTCCGGCTCCTTCCGGACAGGACCGTTTATGAAAATGTTGCCTTCGCGCAGCGCGTTATCGAAACACCAATGAAGAAAATAAAGCGGGATGTTCCGGATATTCTTTCGATAATGGGACTCTCGGACAGACTCAATGCTTATCCGGATGAGCTGTCCGGCGGTGAGCAGCAGCGTGTGGCTCTTGCAAGGGCACTTGTAAACAACCCTGTGCTTTTGCTTGCCGATGAACCTACGGGAAATCTCGATCCGAAGAATTCCTGGGAAATAATGCGGCTTCTTGAGGAAGTGAACAGACGTGGTACTACTGTAATAGTTGTTACCCACAATCGTGAAATCGTTGATATGATGCAGAAAAGAGTAGTGCATCTGAATAAGGGCGTTTTGACGAACGATCAAAAGAAGGGTGGCTATTCATATGCAAAAATCTAATTCCTTCTTTTACGGTGTAGGACAGGGAATACAGAACATACGCAGGAACAGAATGTTCTCGTGGGCTTCAATAGCCACGATGGCAGCATGTCTGTTCCTTTTTGGCGTATTTTATTCGATAATTGTAAATTTCCGCTCGGTGATTTCCGATGCGGAGCAGAAGGTCGGAGTAACGGTGTTTTTTGATGCGGGAATAACCGAGGAGCAGATTTCTGCCATAGGCTCTGAAATAAGGACAAGGGCTGAGGTGGCTCAGATAGAGTATATAAGTGCCGAAGAAGCCTGGGAAAAATATAAGAAGGAAAAGCTGACTGCTGAGCAGATTGCAACCTTCGGAGATGATAATCCGCTGGCCGACAGTGCTTCCTATACTGTGTATATGAACGATGTTGATATGCAGGATTCGCTTGTCCGCTTTATCAAGGGGCTTGCAGGTGTACGTAAGGTAAATGAGATGCAGGAGGCATCCCAAAGCTTTTCGGGCTTAAAAAAGATTCTTACCATTGTTGCGATAGCCATTATTTCACTTTTACTCGGTGTGACGGTATTCCTGATCAACATTACTATTTCTACAGGTGTAAAGGTACGTCAGCGTGAAATATCCATTATGAAGCTGATTGGCGCTACAGATCATTTTATCCGTACGCCCTATGTGGTTGAGGGAATTCTGATCGGACTGGCTGGCGCAATCATTCCGGTGGTCGTTTTGAACTTTTGCTACGGCTGGGTAGTTTCTGCACTGCAAACCGGATTTGATCAGCTTTTAACGAATACTACTTTTGTAGAAACAAAGGATGTGATGATAATTCTCATTCCTGTTTCGCTGATTATCGGAATAGGAATAGGATTTATCGGAAGTAAGATGGCACTGAACAGACAGCTGAAAAAAATTGAGGCGGCGGAAGCAGTCTGATAACGGAAAGGAGATGCAGGGCATGAAGAAGCATCATATTAATGTAAAAATGCTTGTGAGCAGGATTGTTTCCCTGCTTTTATGTGTATGCATTGCCCTTACTGCCTCGGTAGCCGCAGATGAAGGTATTTTCCGGATTTCTGCGGAAAGTGACAGCGATGCTGCAGCTGCGGCCTATCAGAAAAAGCTGAAGGAGGCCAGGGAACAGAAGGAAAAATACGAGAAGCAGAAGGCTGAACAGGAGGCGCTTATTGCTGAATTCACACAGCAAAAGGAGGATATAGAAACCTATATTTCCGAGCTTGATTTACAGATGAATGATATTTCACTCCGCATTTTTGAACTTCAGACTGAAATCGGCGAAACCGAAAAGGAACTCGAGGCTACGAAAAAGGCTCTGGAGGAAGCTAAAAATCAGGAGGCGGAGCAATACGATACAATGAAAAAAAGAATTGCCTACATGTATGAGAATGGCGATTCTTCGTATCTTGATGTTTTATTAAATTCAAAAAACGTATCGGATTTTTTAAACCAGCTGGAATATGTACAGAGCATTGTTGAATACGATAATGCTCTGCTTGACAGATATAAAACCGCAAAGCAAAATACAATCCTTCATGAGGGTATCCTTGAGGCATCACTCGAGGAGCTTGAGCTGATGAGGTCCAATGCCGAATTGGAGCAGGATACGGTCGAAGACCTTATGGCACTTAAGGCAGCGGAAATCGATAAGCTGACAACACAGCTTGGTATTGCCGATGAGGATCTTTTTAATTCGCTTTCGGCAATCAGTAAGCAGGAGAAGGCCATAGAGCAGATTATGGAGGACGAGCAGAAGCGCCTCGAGGAAGAGGAGCGGAAGCGTAAGGAAGAGGAGGAACGCAGACGCAAGGAGGAGGAAGAACGACGGAGAAAGGCTGAGGAGGAAAGAAAGCGCCTTGAGGAGGAGGGAAAGATAAATAAACCCAAGTCCACAAGCGGGTACGATGCGGATGCAATTAACCATGTTACTCTGAGTGACGAAACCAATCCCTATAAGATGATCTGGCCGCTTCCCGGAGATTACAGAACATACTCGCGTTTCGGACCAAGAAAGGCACCTACGGCGGGAGCTTCCACCTACCACAAGGGCTGGGATATCGGTGGTGAGTTCGGCGCACCTATAGTTGCGGTTCTGGCCGGAAAGGTTGTAGCAGCAACCTACAATTCTTCAGGTGGTAATTATGTTAAGATTGAGCATGAGCCCGGGTTTATGACTACATACTGTCACTGTTCAAAATTCCTTGTAAGTGAAGGAGACTATGTAATGCAGGGACAGCAGATTGCACTTGTCGGCTCAACCGGTGTATCTACGGGACCTCATCTTCATTTTGCCGTTGATTCTGATGGTGTAAAGATCGATCCGGCACCGTATATTGCTCATTTCGTTGATTGATTTGTGTAAATTGGAAAGGATATATCGTGGGAGATAAATTTTTTAAGGGAATGCTGACCGGACTGTGTACGGCCCTTGTTGTGATAATAGGTACATATTTTGTGATGAACCTCATTCAGGGAGATTCGGATGAACGCATTAAGGTCGCGGACGGGCAGTATATTTCAATCGTCAAGCCTGAAGACAGAATGCCTGTAACCAGCATTAAGGAGGGCACTGCAAAGGCTGAGGACAATAAAGGAAAGGAAGACAATTCCGAAAAAAAGTCTTCCGACAGTACAGAAAAAGACGGTACGGAAAATAGTACCGATACCCGGAATACAGAGAGTGCAGATTCCGAAAAAAGCCAAAATACAAAAGAAGAAAACACCTTAAGCCGTGCCGAAATGGCCACCTTGTTTGAAAAGAAGCTGAATTTCATACTTACCACAATAAACACATGCTTCTATGATGAAATGGATGATGAGGCTGCCTATGAGGCTATGCTGACGGCAGCGGTGGAAAGTCTTCAGGATCCGTATTCACAATACCTGCCTGCGGTGCAGTACGAGGAAAGCCTGCAGAAACACAGCGGTGAGTATTACGGAATAGGTGTGCTTGTAGGAGAGTACCACAGCACTCAGGATGCTGATACAAGGATTTTTTTAATACAATATGTATATCCCGGTTCAACGGCTGAAAAGGCAGGCCTTCAGGCAGGTGACTGCATAACAAAGATTGAAGGAACACCGATCTTGGAAATGACTTTAGATGAGGCCGTAGAGGTGATTAAGGGGAAGGAAGGAACAACAGTAAGTCTTGAAATTATGCGTAACGGAGAAACATTTACCGTTGAAGTAGAACGCGGATCTGTCGAACTGCACTATGTATCCGGAATGATGCTTGAAAACAATATAGGATATATTCAGCTTTCAAGGTTTTATGATAATACGCCCGCACAGTTTGAGGAGACTATTAAGGAGCTGGAGGAGCAGGGAATGGAGGCTCTGATAGTCGATGTAAGGTCCAATCCGGGAGGACTTTATTATTCCTGCTGTGACTGTCTTGACTGCATTATCGAGGAGGGAAAGCTTCTTGTATACGACGAGACAAAGGACGGCAGGCGGACGGAAATGTATTCAAAGACGGACGCGCATTTTGATAAGCCGATAGTTATCATAACAGACGAGAATACGGCGAGTGCCGCCGAAATTTTTGCAATGACGCTTCAGGAGTACGGAAGGGCTGTTGTAGTAGGAAGGACGACGTACGGAAAGGGAATAGTCCAGCAGACAATAAGTATTCCTTACGACAATTCGGCAATAAAGCTTACGGTTTCAAAATATTATTCACCGAATGGTGTTTGTATCCACAAAAGGGGTGTTATTCCCGATGTCGAGGTGGAAAGCCGGCCGGATTTTGTTGCCGATGAAGAACATCCTTATGATCCGGAGATTTCGGCTGCCATATCTGAGGCGGAAAAACTTCTGAACCATGATTAAAAATATGGTTGCATATTAATAAAAACTATGGTATATTATCCACATTGTACGGACAAATGTTTTTCGTGGAAAAACATTGCGTTTTAAATCATTAGGCGCTTCCTTCGGTCGTGACAGGGAGGCATGGAGATCAGTGGGTATGAATGAGAAGGAAAAGTATTATCTGGTTAAGGAAAAGGCTGTTCCCGAGGTCCTTTTAAAGGTGATAGAGGCTAAACGCCTGCTGGATTCGGGAAAGGCCATTACTGTTCAGGAGGCAACCGAACAGCTTGGGATAAGCCGCAGCTCGTTTTATAAATATAAGGATGACATCTTCCCGTTTCATGAGAACAGCCGTGGAAAGACAATTAACATAATGCTGCAGCTGGATGATGAACCGGGGCTGCTTTCAAATGTCCTGAATGAGATTGCAAGGTGCAAGGCCAATATTCTGACAATCCATCAGTCGATACCGATCGGTGGTATTGCATCCATTACGCTCGGTATGGAAATGCGTCCGGATACACGCGAGGTAAATGATATCATAATGGCCATTGAGGGGATTCATGGTGTGAATACACTGAAAATTCTGGGCCGTGAGTAGGCTTGGATACGGACAGATATAATTGTGATATATGAAAGATATCAGCCGGAGGGCAGAAATCGATAAATCAATAGTAAAGAAAGGGCCGCCGGGGCGAAGAGGCGGCAGCAGGGTAGTTGAAATGAAGGTTGCAATTTTAGGATTCGGTACGGTCGGTTCGGGAGTTTATGATGTCATAAACATGAACAATGATCTGATTTCAAAGCGTGCCGGAAAGCCGGTTGAAATAAAATATGTACTTGATTTACGTGATTTCCCGGGAAATCCGGTTGAAAAGGTTCTGGTTCATGATGTGAATATAATTATGGAGGACCCTGAGGTTGAGATAGTTGTTGAGGTAATGGGCGGAATGGAGCCCGCATATACCTTTACAAGGAATGCTTTATCAAGGGGAAAATCGGTCTGTACTTCAAACAAGGAGCTTGTTTCGGCACATGGTGCAGAGCTTCTTGAACTTGCAAAGCAAAACAGCTGCAGCTATCTTTTTGAGGCCAGTGTCGGCGGCGGAATTCCGATTCTTCGTTCAATCAATGAAGCCCTGACTGCGGACGACATTCTTGAAATCCGCGGTATAGTGAATGGTACGACAAACTATATTCTTTCCCGTATGGCTGATGAGGGAATGGATTTTGACGCAGTGCTTAAGGATGCACAGGCGCTTGGCTATGCGGAGAGAAATCCGGCAGCAGACATAGAGGGAATTGATGCGGCACGTAAAACCTCGATTCTTGCTTCGCTGGCAAACGGCGGGCAGGTTGACTGCGAGGACATATATACAGAGGGTATTACGGGTATATCCGCTACGGATATCAGCTATGCAAAGAGTCTGAATGCGAAAATCAGACTATTCAGCTATACAAAACGCGAAAACGGTCGTGTGTATGCTATGGTTTCTCCCTTTATGGTACGTGAGAACTGCCAGCTCTACAGTGTAAACGGCGTATTTAATGCAATTCTTGTAAAGGGAAATGCAGTGGGAGATGTAATGCTCTACGGAAGCGGTGCCGGAAAGCTTCCTACGGCCAGTGCTGTAGCAGGTGATGTTGTTGAGCTTGCAAAAACAGCGGGGACTCATATTGATATCTGCTGGTCTCAGGATAAGTTTGAGCTTACCTCAAAGGATTCAATGGAAAACAGGTTCTTTGTAAGGGTGAAGGCCGCAGACGGGGAAAAGGCAAAGAAGCTTCTTGGTGTAACGGAGTGCGCACCCTCGATCGTGGCAGATGAGTGTGCATTTGTGAGCGATGTTATGACCGAGGCGGATTTTGAGAAGAAGTCTGCTGAACTTGAAATTATTAACAGAATCCGTGTTGATTTTTAAAATATCAGCAAGGGCCGGACGAAATAAAAGACTAAAAATGCTTTATACTTTCAGAACCTGTGCCGGGCGGCTCAGGTTTTGAATTTTTAGGAGGACAGGAATATGAAATATGTTGTTGTTTTAGGTGACGGTATGGCTGATGAGCCTCTTGAGGCATTAAATGGCTGTACACCTCTTGAGGTGGCAAAGACACCCTGTATGGATGACCTTGCGGGACGTTCGGAGCTCGGTATGTCCGCAAATATCCCTGAAGGGATGAAGCCCGGAAGCGATACTGCCAATCTTGCGGTTCTCGGATACAATCCGAAGCAGTTTTATTCGGGCAGATCTCCGCTTGAGGCACTGAGCATCGGTGTTCCGATGAAGGATGATGATATTGCCGTCAGATGTAATTTTGTTACTCTCGTCGGAGATGACCTTCCCTATGAGGAGAAGACAATTATCGACCACAGCTCGAGCGAGATATCAACCGAGGACTGTGCTGTCCTTGTCGAGGCCGTAAAGAAGGAAATCGTAAAGGAACCCTTCAGTCTTTATGTAGGAACAAGCTACCGTCACTGCCTGATCTGGAACGGCGGAAGCGTTGTACCGCTTGCACAGCCCCATGATATTCCGGGCCGCGTAATAGGTGAGTACCTTCCGCAGGAGCCCCTTCTTCGCGATATGATGAAGAAGAGCTATGATATCCTGAATAATCATCCATTAAATATTGAAAGAGCAAAAAAAGGACTGAACAAGGCAAATTCGATGTGGTTCTGGGGCGCCGGAACAAAGCCCGCCCTGTCTTCATTTGAGGAGAAGACGGGAAAGAAGGGTGCGATGATTTCTGCAGTAGACCTTTTAAAGGGTATAGCTGTCGGTGCCGGAATGCATGTTGAAATCGTGCCCGGTGCAGACGGAACACTTCATACAAATTATGAGGGTAAGGCCGATGCGGCTGTACGCCTTTTGAAGGAGGGCTATGATTTCGTCTATGTTCATGTTGAGGCACCGGATGAAATGGGCCATCAGGGAAGTATTGAAAGAAAAATCCAGTCTATAGAATATCTTGATGAGAAGGTAATAAGCCGTATACGCACCCAGCTGGATGAGTATGGCGAGCGCTACAGAATGCTTGTTTTACCTGACCATCCTACACCCATCAGCTGTAGGACGCATACCTCCGCTCCGGTTCCTTACATGCTGTATGACAGCGGTATGGAGCATAAGGCCATCAATGTATACAACGAGAAGACGGCTGCTGCAACCGGCATTTTTGTTCCGGAGGGCTATAAGCTGATAGACCGCCTTTTTGACCATGTATGATGGTTGGAAAATAGGTCTTACGATAATTATAAGTAAAAATCAGATCTGTTTTTTGAATATGGTATTGTGCCTGCCATAATGAAGGAAAATGGAGAGTGGTACAGGCTTGTGACTTCAATGTTTATCCATAATGGTTTAGAACATTTGATTGGAAATATGATCGGTATCCTTGCTTTCGGATGGATATTGGAGCCTGTTATAGGACATTTCGTTGGCTTTTTCGGCGGATTGCTTTTTGGTATGGTTATTATTCTGCTTATTCCGAAGCAGAATAAATATTACCTTGATAATTAAAATTAATAATGATATTATATGAAAATACTCGGATTAATGAGATAAAGCATTCATTTATATATACAAACGGAGGGATAAGCAATGATATCAAAGAAAATGGAGAATCTGGTAAAGAACGGCTCCGCCATCAGGGCGATGTTCGAGGAAGGAAAGAAAATGGCGGCAAAGTACGGTGCTGAAAATGTTTATGATTTCAGTCTTGGAAATCCGTCTGTAGAACCGCCCAGGGAGATAAGCGATGCAATATGCGATGTTGCCCGAAATTGCAACCCTACCTACGTCCACGGATATATGCTTAATCCCGGTTATGAGGAGGCAAGAGCTGCTGTTGCCGAAAACCTGAACCGTCGTTTCGGGACGAATTTCGGTGTTGCAAATATTGTAATGACAGTAGGTGCAGCAGGCGGCATGAATGTCATCATGAAGGCACTCTTAAATCCTGAGGATGAGGTCGTTGTATTCTGTCCTTACTTTGGTGAGTACAGGAGCTATGCAAGCAATTTTGACGCTAAAATTGTTGAAATTTCGCCTGATACAGCTACCTTCCAGCCTAAGCTTGATGAGTTTGAGGCAAAGCTTACCGCAAGGACGAGAATTGTAATCGTAAATTCACCCAACAACCCTACAGGTGTTGTTTATTCAGAGGATACAATAAAGAAAATCGCTGCAATACTGGAGAAAAAGAGTGCCGAGTTCGGCGCCCCCATCATCCTGCTTTCGGACGAGCCCTATAGGGAGCTTGCCTTTGACGGTGTTGAGGTTCCTTATATCACAAAGTATTACAGGAATACAATCGTCGGCTATTCGTTCTCAAAATCACTTTCACTTCCCGGCGACCGTATCGGATACCTTGTTATTCCTTCGGAGCTTGACGATTTTGAGAATGTTGCCTCAGCCGCAGGCGTTGCAACACGTATTCTCGGATTTGTAAATGCACCGTCACTTATGCAGCTTGTTGTATCAAAATGCCTTGATGCAAAGGTTGATGTAGAAATCTACAACAGAAACAGGGAGCTTCTTTACAATTCGCTTCTTGAATACGGCTATGAGTGTGTAAAGCCCGAGGGAGCCTTCTATCTTTTTGTAAAGTCCATGGATCCCGATGATAAGGCCTTCGTAGCAAAGGCTAAGGAGCATCATCTTCTCATTGTTCCCGGCTCAACCTTCGGCTGTGCCGGATATGTACGCATTGCATATTGTGTCGATTATGATATGATTCAGCGTGCACTGCCTGCATTTAAGGCACTTGCAGAGGACTATAAAAAGTAAAACAGGATGATGAGAATATGAATTTAGAAGATAATTTCAGAAAAGTAGTTCCTTATGTTCCGGGGGAGCAGCCCCGGACAAAGGATGTCATAAAGCTTAATACAAATGA
>JAZQNG010000030.1:0-13021 GCA_045627205.1 Lachnospiraceae bacterium | reverse complement strand
ACGGAGGCCGCCCGTCTCACGTACAATCGGAACACTACAGTAACTAAGGCTCATATGCTGGCTGAGTCCGCAGGGTTCAAACAGTGAAGGCATAAGGAACGCATCACAGGATGCATACAGCTTATGCGACCTTTCATTCGAATAATAGATATTTGCCGAAACACGGTCCGGGTATTTCCATGCAAAATGACGGAAAAGATTTTCATACTTCGGCTCACCGGTACCAAGCACGACAAGCTGTGTTCCCGGTTCGCATATTTCCTCTATTACACAGTCTACAAGATCCAGTCCCTTCTGGTCGGTAAGTCTTGAACAGATACCGATCATGAACTTCTTCTCATCCTTTTCAAGACCGAGCTCCTCCTGGAAGGCCAGCTTGTTCTTTACCTTTTCCTTACGGAAATTCATTGCTGAAAAAGGCTTGTAAATCAAATCATCATGCTCGGGATTGTAGGTATCATAATCGAGACCGTTCACAATTCCGCACAGTGAATTGGAGCGTGCATTCATCAGTCCGTCAAGACCTTCGCCATAGAAGGACATCTTGATTTCCTCGGCATAGGTATTGCTTACCGTAGTAACATAGTCAGCATATACAATGCCGGCCTTCAGATAGTTAGCATCGCCGTTATACTCAAGCTTATCCGATGTAAAATAATAATCCGAGAGACCGGTTATATCCTTTACAACCTTCTTGTCCCAGACGCCCTGGAATTTAAGGTTGTGAATTGTCATGATACTCTTTATTCCGCGGTAGAACTCATTGTTCTGGAAATTATCATGAAGAAAGACGGGAATCAGTCCGGTCTGCCAGTCATGACAGTGGATGATATCCGGTCTGAAGCCTATTGCCGGCAGTGCGGAAAGGGCAGCACGGCAGAAAAATGCAAACTTTTCAATATCCTCGTAAATATTGCCGTAGGGAGAAAAACCCGCAAAATAAAATTCATTGTCAATAAAATAAAACTTTATTCCGTCGTACTCGGTTTCAAGGATACCTACATACTGCCTTCTCCAGGCAAGATCCATGTAAAAATGCGTCACATACTTCATCTGTGACTTGAATTCCTCCTTGATACATGTGTATTTCGGAAGAATAACCCTTACATCAAACTCATCCTTGTTCAGATACTTGGGCAGTGAACCGATTACATCTGCCAACCCACCTGTTTTAATAAAAGGAACGCCTTCTGAAGCAATAAAACATATGTTCTTCATACTAATTCTCCATTCATTTTATTTAATTAATCCTTATTTAATTATCCCTTATTTCAGTTTTCCTGCGGTCTGCAAGCTCCTTCATCTCAACGGCCCCCGTAAGTACCGTTTCGGTGATTTCCGCACCGCCTATAAGACGTGCAAGTTCATTCTTTATTTCATCCTTGGAAAGACGGCTGATAGCTGTCCTGGTATGTCCGTTTTCAACGCTTTTCCTGATTTCATAATGGCTGTCCGCCATAGCTGCAATCTGTGGAAGATGCGTGATGCATATCACCTGATGGTCTGTTGAAATCCTGCACAGCTTTTCAGACACCTTCTGTGCGGTCCTTCCGCTTATTCCCGCATCGATTTCATCAAAAATCAGGGTATCGATTCCGTCCCTGCCCGCCATGACGGATTTCACGCCAAGCATGATTCTTGAAAGCTCACCGCCCGAAGCAATTTCACTTAACGGCTTGACCTTCTCTCCCGGATTTAATGAAATCATAAAGCAACATTCGTCGCGTCCGTCACTGTGGTAATCTCCGCGGTCAGAAAGCTCTATCCGGAAAATCACCTGATTAAAATTGAGCTCCAGCAGCGCCTCCGTAATCTTTTTTTCAAGAAGTCCGGCACTTTCCGACCTCAGACCCGTCAGGCTGTCGGAAAGCTCCTTAAGCCTTGCCTCCGATTCGGAAAGCTTTTTTTCAAGAACTGCCATATAGCCCTCATAGTCCTCAAGCTTTTTAAGCTCAAGTACCGAATTTTCATAATAATCCTTTATATCCTCAACCGAATTGCCGTACTTGGATTTGAGCCTTGCAATAAGGTCAAGCCTTTCCTCAACCTGCTCTATCTCCTCACGGTCATCCGGCAAATCTTCCGTATAAGCCTTAATATCCCGAAGGGTATCGCTCACACAGCTGTCAATGTCCGAGAGCTCCTCCAAAACTGAGGCCAGCCTCTCATCAAATTCAGCAATCCTGGATACAGCCCTTATTGCACCGGAAATGCTATCGCTTATCCTGCCCTCACCGTTAATGCATTCATAGGCGGTTTCAAGTCCCTCCTGAATCAGACGGACATTTGCCAGAAGCTTATGCCGTTCCTTAAGCTCCTCCTCCTCACCGCTTTTCAGGGCCGCAGCCTCTATTTCATCTATTTCGTATCTGAGCAGGTCCACACGCCTGGATCTTGTTTTTTCATCATCCATGCCGGCCTGTGCCTCCTGCTTTAGGGCCCTGTATTCGGAATATACCCTTTTAAGTTCGTTTTTAAGGTCTGAAGACCTGTTTCCCACGAACCCGTCAAGAATATCCATCTGCCGCTTCGTGCTGTAAAGAAGCTGGTTTTCATTCTGACCGTAAATATCAATAAGTCCCGAAGCAAGCTCCTTAACAAATGCGGCAGTGGTGGTTTCACCATTGACTCGAACAACGCTTCTGCCATTATTCATTAGCTTTTTGGAAATCACAAGTTCATCTGTCGCAGCAATGCCCTGTTCCGCAAGCTTCTCAAGCACAGTTCGTGATAAGCCGGTAAAGGTCAGCTCACTGAGTGCATATTCCGCAGACTCACTCACCGTATCCTTAGGTGTCCTGCCTCCGAGTGCCATATTGAGAGCGCCCAAAAGGAGCGATTTACCCGCACCTGTTTCGCCGGTAAAAATATTCAGATTGTCAGACAAATCAAGGTCCGCCTCATCAATGATGGCGAAATTCCTTACATGAACATTAACTAACATTCCTTATCCTTTCTCCTAACCAAACTCTCTCGAATACATATAATAGCACAAAACGGGATTTTTATCAAGAAAATTAACGGCACAACCTGGTCAAATATATAGCAAAAGAACCCCGGATATTGCTAAAATCCGGGGTTCTCAAAATATTTTCGTATAAATTATTCATCCCAATTGTGATATACATTCTGTACATCATCATCCTCATCAAGAAGATCAAGTGTCTTGTTGATGTTCTTGATATCAGTCTCGTCCGTAAGCTCCTTCCACAGCTGTGGAATCATAGTAACATCAGCGGAAACCATGGGAAGCTTTGCTTCTGTAAGTGCATCAAGAACTGCTGAGAAATCATCGGGAGCCGTGATAATCTCATAGCTGTCCTCCTCCTCATTGAAATCCTCTGCACCGGCATCAAGTGCAATCATCATCAGTTCATCCGCATCCATGTCGCACTCTTCCTTGTCAATGATAATCTGTCCCTTTCTGTCAAAAAGGATGGAGGCACATCCGGGAGTGCCAACGTTTCCATAGCCCTTTGTAAAAGCATTCCTGATGTTTGCCGCAGTCCTGTTTTTGTTGTCGGTAAGTGCCTCAACAATGATTGCAACTCCGTTAGGTCCATAGCCCTCGTATGTAACATGCTCGAAATTTACTGAATTAAGATCTCCTGCGGCCTTCTTGATGCTGCGGTCGATTGTATCGTTGGGCATATTATTTGCCTTTGCCTTAGCTACAACAACCTTGAGCTTGAAATTATTATTGGGATCGGGACCACCTTCCTTTACCGCTACTGCTATTTCACGTCCGATTCTTGTGAAAATTTTACCCTTTGCCGAATCGTTCTTTTCCTTCTTGTGCTTAATGTTTGCAAATTTTGAATGACCTGACATAAATAAACTCCATTCTGCACATTTGTGCTATAATTATATTTTTAACAAGCAGGTATTATAGCATTATTTTTTTGCCTGTGTCAACCTGCTTAATTTTTCCGCTACCTGATAGGTTCCCTCAATAGTCCTGACTGCACAGAAAATGGTATCATCTCCCGCAATGCAGCCGACTACACCTTCAAGATGAAGAGAATCAAGTGCTGCGGCTACAGCCATAGCCATACCTGAAACAGTCTTTAACACGAGAATGTTCTGAGCTGTTTCGATAGAGATAAGTCCGTCATGAAGGACTCTGAGATACTTATCCGAATTGCCTGCGTCGCTGCCCCTCATGGAAATATATTTCTGGGCACCGCTCTCCATGGATATCTTTGTCAGCTTTAATTCCCTGATATCTCTTGATACTGTAGCCTGAGTAACCATAAAACCACAATCCTTAAGAAGTGCAAGCAGCTCCTCCTGAGTTTCAATATCATGCTTTGTGATAATGTCCAATATTGCATTCTGTCTTTCTGATTTCATAATGACCTCCTTATCCTTTTAACTGTTTAGTTTGGAATGCAGCACATTAAAATAACTCTGCTCCGGGAATCTTATAAGCTTCGTTACCGCATCAGCCTTTTCAACGATTATATAATCGCCGGTATCGAGTCTGACGGCCATCTGTCCGTCTATTGTCGCAAAGCTTTCGGTGTCCTGTGACTTCTTTTTCTCACCGATAACTATTTTTATTTTTTCGGACGATGATACAATAATGCTGCGGTTCTGAAGCGTATGGGGACAAATCGGAGTAATGCACATCAGCTCTGCCTCCGGAGTGACTATCGGGCCCCCGGCCGATAAATTGTAGCCTGTCGAGCCGGTGGGAGTAGCAACAAGGATACCGTCACCGGAATATGCTCCCACAAACTCTGAATTAATATATAAATCAGTTCTGATAAGCCTTGACAGACCGCTTCTTGTGACGGTAACATCGTTCAGCGCCATGCACCGGCTCAGCTTGCCCCCACTTGAGGAGGTAACCTTTAAAAGCATTCTGTTTTCTATCAGAAACCTGTTCTCGATAAGCTCTACGATTGCATTTTCCACAGCGGATTTATCAATAACCGACAAAAATCCGAGTGTACCGAGGTTTATTCCGGCCATCGGAATTTCCCTGTCACCGACTGCTCTCGCGGTTTCAAGAATCGTTCCGTCTCCGCCGAGAACAATTATGCATTCCGTGTCCTGCGGAATATCCGAGCTCTCTATGACCTTCTCGTTTCTTTTTACCGTTGAATCATAAAGTACTTCATTGTACGGATCGCCCAGCACAAGACACTCCGCGCCGAAGGAATTGAGAATCTTCCTTATTTCGGTGGTTACCTTCAGCTCGGGATCCTTGGATTTATTCGTTAAAATGCAGAATTTTTTCATAAACTAAGCTATCCTTTTTTTATATTGCCGTATTAAAAATCAGTATATTGACTTTTTCACACTGTCCCCTTCATGCGCAGTCTTTACCGTTTTTTCAACTTCTTCTGCCTTAAAGCCCTCATAAGGCATACCTGCTTCATTATCAGCGGCTTCATCCTCACTGTACACAACCGAGGCATCATTCCGCGCATAAAGAAGATATTCTATATTTCCTTCCGTACCCTTTATCGGTGAGAAATCAAGACCTAAAAGCTCAAAGCCCGATTTTGCAAAATACTCACCTATAGCGGTAATTACCTGACTGTGAACCCTTTCGTCCCGGACGATTCCGCCCTTTCCGACCTGCTCACGTCCTGCCTCAAACTGAGGCTTTATAAGACACACTATATGGGCATTGTCCTTCATAATTGGCTTAATTGCTCCGAGGAGCTTTGTTACCGAGATAAAGGAAACATCGATTGATACGAAATCTACCTGCTCACCTATCGTGTCGGTGGTAACGTATCTCATATTTGTGTTTTCCATCGAAACGACTCGCGGGTCGCTTCTCAGTCTCCAGTCAAGCTGATTGGTTCCTACATCAACCGCATAAATCCTTACGGCTCCGTTCTGAAGCATACAGTCAGTAAAGCCGCCGGTCGAGGCACCGACATCCATGCAGGTAAGCCCTTCGAGTCCGACACCGAATACATCAACCGCCTTCTCAAGCTTATAGCCCGCACGGCTGACATATTTCATTTTCCTGCCCCTTATTTCTATATGAACATCAGGCTTAAACATTGAACCGGCCTTATCCTCACGCTGTCCGTCAACAAAAACCTCTCCGGCCATTATGATGGCTTTTCCCTTTTCCCGTGATTCAACAAGGCCCCTGTTAACCAGCATAACATCAAGTCTTTCCCTTGAGGCCTTTTTTGAATTAACGGTTACGGGCTTAATACTTTCTGATTCCATGAAGGGTACCTCTAAATCATCCTGTCAAAGCTGCTTCTCAACAACGCCTGCAACCGCAGAAATACACTCATCAATACCTGCGGGATTCTTTCCGCCTGCCTGAGCCATATTGGGACGTCCGCCTCCGCCGCCTCCTACAAGGCCGGCAATTGCCTTTATGAGATTTCCTGCATGGGCTCCCTTTGCTATTGCGTCATCGGTAGCCTTTGCAACAAGGTTTACCTTCCCGTCTGTTTCGGATGCAAGCACCGCAATACCGCCGCCCATCTTGTCGCAGAGGTTGTCAGCGAGGTCACGCAGACCGTTCATGTCAACTCCCGGAACCCTTGACGCAAGCACCTTTACGCCCTTTATTTCACATACAGAATTCATTACATCTCCAAGGGCATCCTTTGCAGCCTTGCTCTTTAAGGCTTCAATTTCGGAGGCAAGAGCCTTGTTTTCCGCCTGAAGATGAGCAATCTTTTCTGCAAGGCCTGAGGGCTGTGTCTTTGCTGTATTTGCAGCCTCATTGAGCATAGCCTCAAGCTTTTTATAATATGCGATTACGTTTGCACCGGTAATAGCCTCAATACGGCGTACACCTGCAGCAACGCCTGATTCTGACAGTATCTTAAAGTTAGCAATTTCACCTGTATGCTTTACATGGGTACCGCCACAGAATTCCTTTGAAACATCACCCATTGATACAACACGGACAAAATCGCCGTACTTTTCTCCAAACAGTGCCATTGCACCGGTCTGCTTTGCTTCCTCAATGCTCATTACCTTTGTGATGACATCAAGATCGGAAGCTATCATTTCATTAACAATATTTTCAACCTTAGCGATTTCCTCTGCGGTCATTGCCTGACCGTATGAGAAATCGAAACGTGTACGTTCGGTATCCTGATATGAACCCTGCTGGTGAACATCCGAACCAAGTACCTGCTGTAATGCTGCCTGAAGCAGATGTGTTGCGGAATGGTTCCTGCAGGTAGCTGCCCTGCCGGCTGCATCAACAGTCAGCTCAGCCCTCGAACCGACCTCAACAGAGCCGTCAATTACCCTTCCGACATGACCGATACGTCCGCCGTTCAGCTTGACTGCCTCATCAACCTTAAAGGTACCTGTTGCGGTCCTGATAATACCCTTATCACCCTTCTGGCCGCCCATGGTAGCGTAAAAGGCTGACTTATTAACAATAAGTGTTCCGTTCTCACCTGCGGTAAGCGACTTAACAAGCTCAGTTTCATTTGCAAGTGCAAGAATCGTATCCTCATTCTTCAGTGTATCATATCCGATAAACTCACTTACAATACCCTCATCGAGGCTGTCATAAATTGAAGCAGTGTTCTTCTGGGCGAAGCTCTTGTTTCCTCTTGCCAGCTCCTTCTGCTCATTCATGGCCTTTGCAAAGCCCTCCTCATCCACGGTAAGGCCTTCCTCGTCTGCCATCTCGACCGTAAGCTCAAGCGGGAAGCCGAAGGTATCATAAAGATAAAATGCCTCCTTGCCGTCGAAGCTCTTAACGCCTGCCTCCTTCTTCTGGTCGAGAAGCTTTTTGAACTCCCTGATACCGTTCTCGATGGTAGCCTCGAAGCTTACGATTTCCTTGCCTAATTCCTTAAGTACGAACTCCCTGTTTTCGGTAAGGTTCGGATAGCTCTCTTTATAGATTTCATCAATATAAATGGCAGCACACTTCAGAAGATCGTCCTTCTTAAGTCCAAGCATACGTCCGTTTCTTACGGCACGTCTTATAAGTCGGCGGAGAACATAGCCTGCACCTGTATTTGAAGGTGTAAGCTTTGCGGGATCGCCTATGAGCATTACGCCTGTACGGATGTGGTCAGCCACAATACGCATCGAACGGGTTACCTTTTCATCCTTGCCGTATTCCTTTCCGCTTGCCTGTGAAATATATGTGATTACGGGATAATGAACATCCGTAAGATAAACATCGCTTAAGCCGTTAAGAAAGGCAAGATTACGCTCAAGTCCCCAGCCTGTATCAACATTCTTCTTCTCAAGAGGAGTAAGTGTTCCGTCCTGATGCTTTTCATACTGCATGAAAACATCGTTTCCGATTTCGGTATACTTTCCGCAGTGGCATCCGGGACCACAGTCAGGACCGCAGTCGGGCATATCCTTTACATAAAACATTTCCGAGTCGGGACCGCAGGGACCAAACTCAAGTCCCCACCAGTTGTCCTCGGCGGGGAGATAGAAAATATTCTCCTTTTTAAAGCCGGAAAGTTCCCTGTACTTTGCGCCTTCCTCGTCTCTGGGTGCATTGTCATCACCTGCAAAAACGGTAGCGGCAAGATGGTCCGCATCAAAGCCGAATACCTGTGTCAGAAGCTCAAAGCTCCACTTGCAGCGGTCCTCCTTAAAATAGTCGCCTAAGGACCAGCTTCCCATCATCTCGAAGAATGTACCATGGCTTGCATCACCGACGGAATCAATATCATTTGTACGTACACAGCCCTGTACATTACAAAGCCTGGTACCCATCGGATGCTTCTGTCCCAAAAGATAAGGCATAAGCGGCTGCATGCCTGCAACATTGAAAAGAACACCGGTAGAACCGTCCGAAACAAGTGATACTGCTCCACAGTCTACATGTCCGCGTTCCTTGTAAAAGTTTTTCCATGCATTACGAAGTTCATTGGATGTAAATTTTTTCATGACTGATTTTCTTCCTTTATTTCTTTATATCTTCTAAAACTATAATTTTCTTCTGTAAAATAAACACTGTATCCCTGTTTACATCGGATATTTATGCTAAAACCTTAAGCATTTCCTCTATCCTGTCGAGACCCTTTGTGATGTTTTCCATACTTGTCGCATAGCTAAGACGGATATGTGTCTCAAATCCGAAATCCTTGCAGGGAATGACTGCTACATTATAATCATTCAGAAGGATGTCGGCAAATCCGAAGACATCTCCTACTGCCTTACCCTTGTAGCTCATACCGAAGGTTTTGCTTACATCGATAAATACATAAAAGGCGCCGCTTGGTCTGATAAGTGAAACATTGGGCATTTTGCTTACGCGCTCATACATATAGGTACAGCGCTTTGCGAACTGCTGCCTCATAGCCTCAACAGTATCCTGAGGTCCGTTCAGTGCCTCAAGTGCTGCCTTCTGTGCGATGGAGTTGGGATTCGAGGTCTGATGGCTCTGGATGCTTCCCATTGCCTTGGCGATTTCAGGTGTTGAGCCTGTATAGCCAATTCTCCAGCCTGTCATTGCATAAGCCTTTGCCATACCGCTGCAGGTGATTGTTCTCTTGTAGATTTCCTCACCGAGCGAAGCAATGCTTACAACCTCTTCATCCGTATAAACAAGATTCTCGTACATTTCATCGGCAACGCAGTAGATATCCTTCTCAACAATGACCTTTGCAAGAGCCTCAAGCTCTGCCTTTGTATAAATCATACCTGTAGGGTTGTTGGGGGAATTAAGGACGAACGCCTTTGTTTTATCCGTACATGCTTCGGCAAGCTGTTCTGCAGTAATCTTGTAGCCGTTCTTCTCATCGCACTTAACAAATACCGGTACACCGCCTACAAGCTTTACCATCTCGGGATAGCTGAGCCAGTAGGGAGCAGGGATGATAACTTCATCGCCGGGATTTACAAGTGCCTCAAAAATATTGGTCAGGGAATGCTTTCCGCCATTACTGATAACAATCTGGTTAGGCTCGTAATGAAGCTTGTTGAAGCGTGCAAACTTGTCACAGACTGCCTTCTTGAGTTCTACAATACCTGAAGCTGCGGTATACTTTGTAAAGCCTTCATCAATAGCCTTCTTAGCAGCCTCACAGATGTTTGCGGGAGTAGGAAAATCCGGCTCTCCTGCACCGAAGCTGACAACATCGATACCTGATGCCTTCATCTGCTTTGCCTTGTCTGAAATTGCAAGTGTTGAAGAGGGCTTAACGTCCTTTGCTCTGTTTGATAATCCTGTCATGATCTTTACCTTTTCTTCTCTTTTACGAGCCTTTCTAAATATTTAATATATCAAACCATGAGTCTGCCCATGATCTGTAATAAACAAATTCTGTAACCGTGATTGCCGTTATCCCCGGCCCACCGTCATCAGTCCTTCTTTTCCACAACGACACCGCCGGTCTTTAAAATGGAATTTGCAGGCACAAAGCCCCTTACCATTGAAAGCGGATATACATTTGTATTGCGTCCCACAACCGTCCCCGGATTCATTACGGAATTGCAGCCGATTTCAACATTATCGCCAAGCATGGCACCGAACTTCCTAAGACCGGTTTCTACCCTTGTTCCCCTGTAATTTATCGTAACGGGCGAGTTTTTTTCCTGCTTAACGTTTGATGTAATGGCACCGGCACCGGTATGTGACCTATAGCCGAGAACCGAATCGCCGATGTAGTTGAAGTGAGGTGTCTGCACCTTATTGAAAAGAACCGCATTCTTCAGCTCGCAGGAATTTCCGACTACACAGCCCTCGCCAACAATGGCCTTCCCACGTATAAATGCACACTGGCGAATCTCAGTATCCTTTCCGATAATGCAGGGACCGCTGATGCTCGCAGTCGGTGCAACCTTTGCCGATTTGGCAATCCAGACATCATCACCGATTTTATCATACTCATCCGGGCTTAAGGTAGCACCAAGCTTCAGGATGAAATCGCCGATTTCCGGTAATACCTCCCACGGATATGTCTTTCCTTCAAAAAGCCCTGCAGCGATAGTCTGTGAAAGGTCATACAGCTCGCTGATTGTCATCTCATTATATTCTGCCATCATTTTACCTCTATATTTTCCATCTTATGCAAGCGCCTTAATGGCTGCTCCGACCTTCTCATAAAGCTCGTCGGCATTTTCCATCGAGGAACCCTTGATTCCATAATAGAACTTGATTTTCGGCTCTGTACCGGACGGTCTTACACAGCACCACTGGTCATTCTCAAGACAGTAATAAAGAACATTTGATTCGGGAAGGTCTGTCTCCTTTTCCCCGCCCGTAACATAATTCTTTACTGTATGAAGCTTATAATCCCTTGCCTCTACAACCTTGAAGCCTCCGATTTCCGTAATGGGATTCTGACGGAGACCATCAAGAATTCCGGCAATCTTCTGTGCTCCGTCGGCACCCTTCATTGTGATGGATACGGCGCCCTCACGGAAGTAACCGTACTCCTCATACATCTCTATCATTCTGTCCCAGAGACTCTTTCCCTGAAGCTTATTGTAGGCAGCTGCCTCACAAAGACCCATGACTGCGGCACAGGCATCCTTATCCCTCGCATGTGTTCCGATAAGGCAGCCGTAGGACTCCTCATAGCCGAACATATACTGCTTATCCTTTATTCCCTGCTCAAAGAGCTTTATCTGCTCGCCTATGTATTTGAAGCCGGTCAGGCATTCAATCAGCTCACAGTTATACTTCTTTGCAACAACATCACACATATTTGAAGTTACTATCGTCTTAACTACCGCACCGTTCTTCGGAAGCCTTCCGAGCTCCTTTCTTGTAGAAAGCTGGTAATCGCAAAGAAGCGTTCCGCTCATATTTCCTGTAAAAGCCTTATATTCGCCTGTTTTTGAATTCTTAGCATATACACCGAGGCGATCTGCATCGGGATCTGTTGCAAGAATAAGGTCCGCATTGACCTTCGCTGCAAGCTCAAGGGCAAGCTTAAATACTGCGGGATCCTCAGGATTGGGATAGCCTACGGTAGGGAAATCCCCATCGGGAAGCTCCTGCTCGGGAACAACATAAACCTTCTTAAAGCCCAGGTCCGCAAGTACACGGCGTACTGGAAGATTTCCCGTTCCGTGAAGAGGCGTATAAACAATCGTAATATCCTCTGCTGCCTTCTTTATCACATCAGGACGGAGCACAAGCTTCATAAGCTCCTCATTGTATTTATCATCTATTTCCTTACCGATCGTATGATAAAGGCCTGCAGCCTCCGCATCTGCCCTTGACATGGTCTTAAGGGCAGCATAGTCGGTAAGTGAATTTACTTCATCAATAATCATTACGTCCTTGGGAGCTGTAATCTGAGCGCCGTCCTCCCAGTAAACCTTGTAGCCGTTGTACTCGGGGGGATTGTGGCTGGCTGTGACAACAATACCTGCCACACAGCCTAAGGTGCGGAGTGCAAAGGAAAGCTCGGGAGTGGGACGGAGTGAATCGAACCTGTAGGTCTTAATCCCATTTGCATTAAGGCAAAGAGCAGCCTCCTCACTGAATTCAACCGACATATGTCTTGAATCGTATGCAATGGCAACACCCATATCCTGTTTGCCTTCCTTAATGATAAAGTTTGCAAGACCCTGGCTGGCCCTTCTGACAGTATAAATATTCATACGGTTGGTTCCGGCACCGATTACACCGCGCAGTCCACCCGTACCGAATTCAAGGCTTCTGTAAAACCTGTCCTTGATTTCCTCGTCGTTATCCACAATATCGACAAGCTCCTTTTTTGTATTCTCATCGAAAGCATCTGAAGCAAGCCACTTCATATATTCACTTACATATCCCATAATTTATGCACGCAACCTTTCGTAATATTTATTGTACAAATTTATCCATCATTTTGTACATGTATATTCGTTCCATTTATTCACATACATGGTTTATAATACATCTAAATGTATAATATGGCAAGTTTTTTCTAAAATATCACCGGAAAGTTTTGTAAAGACCTTACAGCAACAAATTATTCTTAAATTCCTTTACATACTGTCTGGATACCCTGACATTTTCCTTGTTTGAAAGCGTAACCAGCATGCTTCTGTCCTCACACATGGTTACACGGACCACCTTCGACATATTAATTATCGCAGA
>JAZQNG010000029.1:0-2937 GCA_045627205.1 Lachnospiraceae bacterium | reverse complement strand
CCGTAAGCTGCGAAGCAGCGTCTGACTGCGCAAGCAGGCAGGGTTTATGAATGTTTAGAACGGCCGTGAATAGTAACAGTTGATAAACAAATACTGTTCACAGTCAAATATTAATGAAGGCAGAGCTTATGAATGCGTTTTGGACAGACTGTGAATAATATCATTTAAAAAAACTGCTTGACAAATAATATTATATGGCATATAGTATCATACATAAAACAATATTGTATAAGGAGGCAACAATGACTTATCAATTAACGGCACCACTTTTGGACGCCTGTGTTCTCGGCGTCATTGAAAAAGAAGATGTTTACGGCTATACCCTGACTCAGCGTGTTATGGACGTAGTAGATATTTCCGAATCAACACTGTACCCGGTACTGAGACGCCTGCAGAAAGCGGATTTGCTTGAAACCTACGATATTCCGTATCAGGGACGTAACAGGCGCTATTACCGGATAACTGAAAACGGCAGACAGCAGCTATACTGGTTCAGAGATGAGTGGACAATCTATAAAGAAAAAATAGATTCATTACTAGGAGGATGGATTAATGGATAAACAGGCATTTTTAGCAGAACTTGAACACAGACTGCGTCACCTGCCCTACGAGGACAGAATGGACGCCCTGGAATATTACAGCGAATATTTTGACGATTTAAATCCTGATCCGGGCGTTGATGTATGCATGTTCGTCGGTACGCCGAAGGAGGTCGCCCGCCAGATAATCGATCAGACGGTAGAGCGCCGGATAGATGAACAGGCAGAAAATAACACCACAAAGGGCAGCGGAAAAGTTATATGGCTTTCAATTTTGGGACTGTGTGCTTCGCCTATAGCACTTCCGCTGGCCATAGTCGCAATTTTAGTATTGATCGTCCTTTTTATTTCAGTAATCTGCGTTCTGGTTTCTTTCTACACAACCGGCGGCGCACTCACACTTGGAGGAATCGGCTGTTCAATACTTGGATTTTTTACCGGAAACATTCCGACAACCATTGTTCAGGCCGGTGAAGGCTTTATACTGACCGGCATCGGTCTCCTGATTATCCTGGGAACCGCAAAACTTACACGCCTTCTCAGTAAAGGCATAATCGCAATTGTAAAAAAAGGTATTTACAGAAGAAAAAGAAACAGAGAGGTAAACAATAATGACTAAAGGAACAAAAACATTTCTCATTTTTTCAGTTTCATTAATTGCAATCGGAATTGCTCTTATGAGCACAGGTCTCTTTATGGGAGGTTCACTCTTTACAAACTTTTCTTTTTCCGGAGGAAAATTAAATGTTTTTAATAACTCATCCGAGCTTAAAGAGGGAACTATTCCCTGTGATGCCTTTGACTCTGTCTGTGTTGATACTTCGGTAACGGATATCTGCTTTGAAAAAGGTACGGCATATTCTGTTTCCTACTGTGTACGTGAAGAATTCGTACCTCAGGTCAGTCAGCAGGACATGAGGCTCACGGTATTCTCCGGTGAAAGCGGTTTCGGCATAAACTTCGGTATTTTCAATTTAGGCTCCGATAAAAAGGAACTCATTACAATCACGGTTCCCGAAGACTTCTATGATGAAGCTGAACTGCTCAAACTGGAAGTCAACGGCTCTACCGCAGATGTAACGGTAAATGACCTGAACGTCTCCGGAAAAATTGAACTCAGCACAGGCGATATTAAGCTTAATAATCTGAAGGATATCGACAGCAGTCTCAGTCTCGAAACCACTACCGGTGACAAAAAGCTTAATAACTGCAGCCTCGGTGAGCTGACATTAAAATCCTCAACCGGTGACACCAAAATAAATAACTGCACCATCGATGCCGCACTTATCTCGGAGGCCAGCACCGGTGAGCTGCATATAGACAATTCTTCGGCCGGAAGTATTGACTGTACGTCCACTACCGGTGATATCACAATATCAGACTTCTCGTCCGACAGGTATAAATTAAAAACCAGTACCGGTGATATCAAAATGAAGATTTCCGGAAATGAAAAAGAATTTGATTACGACGTCCATACAAGCACGGGAGACATCAAAATTGACGGAAATAAATATGAGAAGAGTTATGAACATACAGATTACTCTTCCAAAAAACTGATCAATGCAAAAACAAGTACCGGAAGTATTACCGTTGATTTCACATGAGAAAAAGGATGCCAATCTGTGGCAGGTTTTGTCTTGACTCAGATAATTACAGGATGTTATAATCAGCATGGAATTCCTCTGTAGAAATGGAGGAACCTATTGGTACGAAAACGAAAAACCTTACAGGAACTTACAATCAAAGATAATTTCATGTTTGCAGCGGTAATGCTCGAACCGGATAATGCTAAGGGGCTTTTGGAACTTGTACTCGGGATAAAGGTAGATCATGTTGAAATTTCATATGAAAAAAGCATAGTCTTTAATCCCGAATACAAGGGCGTACGCCTGGATGTGTTTTTGAAGGATGATGCAGGCACCCACTTTAATGTCGAAATGCAGGCAGCTTCTCAAAAGCTTGAAAAGCGGGCAAGGTATTACCACGACCAGATAGACATGGAAATGCTTGTAAGCGGTGCCGAATACGAATCACTTCCGGACAATTATGTGATATTTATTTGCGACTACGATCCTCTTGGACTGAAAAAGTACAAGTATACTGTCAGACATACCCTTGCGGAGGACAGCGCATATGAATACGCAGACGGAAGGCATACCGTATTCCTGAGCACGGTTGGAAACAATGAAAAAGATGTGCCGGAGGCACTTACAAATTTTCTAAAATATGTAGCTGCAGAGCCGGAAGCCTGTGACGATGACTACGGCGACAGTTATGTCACTCAGCTGCAGAATTCTGTTAAAAAAATCAAAATAAGTCGCGATATGGAGGGAAGATTCATGCTGTTTGAAGAAATGATGAGAAAAGAATATAAATCAGGACATGATGACGGCATGAT
>JAZQNG010000028.1:0-24040 GCA_045627205.1 Lachnospiraceae bacterium | reverse complement strand
GTAATAATTCTTGAATTTGCCTGGAAGCCTCTCTGAGTGGTAATCATCTGAGTAAACTCTGTAGAAAGATCAACATTTGACATTTCAAGAACACCGGTGTTCATCTTTCCGCCGCCGGAGGATACATCCTCTCCTACGCCGTCAAAATCGCCTGAGTTCATGGTTGTTGCAAACAGGCTGTTTCCAACTGCCTCAAGACCTGCGGGATTTGCGAAGGAAGCTACTGCAATCTGACACAGGAGCTTTGTATCACCGTTATCATAGGAGCCGTAAATACGTCCCGATGTATCTACGCTGAGTCCTGTCATATTTCCCTGAGGTTTACCTGCTCCAATTCCTCCTACGAGTGAGCCTCTTGAGGAGGTAAAGGTAGATGAACCGCTGCTTGCATACATAGTCATTGAAGAGAAATCACAGTCTATTGTCTGGAAGGGCGACGGATCTGATTCAACCCTGAATACCACCGACTTCTGTCCTTCCTCAGAGCCTACACTGCTGAAGCGTCCCGTTTCCGCATCGAATACAAGGTCAACGCCCTCCATATCGATGGTTACGTTTCCGTTTTCATCAACCTCTGCAGAAAAGCTGTCGCCGTCAGCTCCAAAAACGAAGCTTGAAATTGTAGAAGCGCTGTAGGTAATCGTACCATCATCCTCTACAGTCTTTGCAACGAAAATCGATTCTCCCTTTGCATCAAGTATGTCCGTTACCGAAACCTTGTAAGCGTTTGTAGCATCGTCCGACTGAACAAGCTTCATGATAGCCATATAGCTCTGTCCGAGATTATCGTAAAAGGCCATTGTGGTTGTCTTTCCGGTATCGGTCTGAAGCTGTGAATCCTTGTAGTCAATGTTTCCCGAGAAATAAACATTTGTTGTAGCCTGCGGCTCAACATAGGTTGTATCGGGAGCCATTACGCGAAGCTCTGAAACCGTATCAGCCACACATTTGTTGGGGTCGTTAGGGTCAACCTGCCAGCCCATAACCTTGCAGCCGCTTGAATTACAGAGAATACCGTTGGCATCAACATTGAAGGCACCTGCCTTGGTAAAGAAGTTCTGTACTCCGTTATTTACTATGAAAAACTGTTCACCCTCTATCATAATGTCAAGTGCATTATCAGTTCTCTGTGAACCACCGGAAACAGTCATTGAGCTTGTGATTGAAGCCACATTGGCACCAAGACCTATCTGCTTTGCATTGATACCTGCGGTACCTGTCTGTGCGTTGGGTCCTGAAGCCGAGCTTGAGGTCTGATAAAGAATATCTGAAAAATTAACCTGGCTGCTCTTAAAACCTACTGTATTTACGTTTGAAATGTTATTACCGATAACATCCATCTTTGTCTGATGAACCTTAAGTCCGGATACTCCGGAATATAATGAACGCATCATAATATTGTTCCTCCTGTTTTTGCGACAGCCTCAAGCATTCAGCTGTCTGCGCCCCCTTTCGGTCCGGCGCGTGTTATGCGATAACTGCTCCGTCAATGTTTGTGAAAATCCTGTCATCATTCTCACTGACGGCTGTAATCACTGTACTGTTGCTGACATTTACTATAAATGCCAGGTCATCAACCATGACCAGCGACTCCCTTATACCCTTCTGTCCTGCCCTGGCTACTCCGGTCTCAAGTCTTTTCCACTGTTCGGCTGAAAGATCGATATTCCTCTGCTGCATTCTTTCGTTTGCATGCTTGGATATTTTCAGTTCACCGGACTGCTGTGTCTTCGACCTGAAGATTTCCTCGAAGCTCAGACCGTTTCCCGGCTTAACGCCGTTCCTGTCTGCCGACGGTCTTGCCGTGGCGCCGTTCACTGAAGGAATATTGGGAAAACCATTATATACATCTAATGCCATACCGTATTTTCCTCCCGTGCCTTAAATAAATCATCAGGCCTCATCCTTTTCCTCTGTCTTTTCAGCTTCGGCACTGCTGTCCTTTACAGACTTATCGTCATCAATTACGTTGTAAAGCTTGTCGTAATCATATCCGACGCCGTTTACAAACAGCTTAACCTTATTTCCCGAAATATTGACTGAATCAACAAAGCCCTCAGGGTAGGTCGTTTTCCCGTTTGCATCCTTAATCTGGAATACAACGTGCTTTCCGACAAGTGAAAATGCCTGTGATTTTTCAGTTTCCGTACCAAGATTCTGAAGCTGTTCAAGCTGTGAAAACTGTGCCAGCTGTGAAACATATTCAGTATCGCTGCTCGGATTTAACGGATCCTGATTCTGCATCTGACATACAAGAAGCTGTAAAAAGGCATCCTTTCCAAGGTCATTGCTGCCCTTTGTCGAGGCCTTTTCGGTAGCTGTAGCTGAGTAATTCACCTTGCCGTCCTTTACCTCTGCAACATATCCTAATTCTGCCATCCGTTTCTCCTTATACCCTGTAATTAACTGTTGTTTCCGCACTCTCCATAATTTCGCGTGCTGTCATCATGCTTTCCGTATCGGCTTCACCCTCTGACAGACCTGCAAAACCTGACCTGTGCTGTTTTCCGTTTCCCTGATTTCCGTTTGCCTCACCATTTCCTTCAGCGTTTTTGCTGTCAGCAAAATGGAAATCTGAAATCTTAACCTCGATTTCTTCTACGCGGATACCCTTCTGTTCGATATTTTCCTTCAGAATCTGAAGCTGGCTTTCAATCGCTTCCCTGGCTGTCTGATTTTCCGTATGGATTTCAGCTGTCATCACGCCGTTTTTTGAAACGATATTGATTGAAACCCTGCCAAGATTGTCCGGATTGAGCTTCATTTCCAGTGAAGTACGTTCAGGTGAAATATTGACCTTGACCTGTTCGACAATCTGTCTCATGATCTCGCCGAAATCGGTCTGTCCGGCTTCCTCAACACCTTTTTCCTCATAAACACTGTTAAGTCTGTTTGCAAATGCCTCAGAGCTTACCTGAAGTCTTTCGGTGCCGTCTGATCCGTTCTCCTGTGATGTGGTCTTCATATCAGCCGCATCTGTGTCCTCGGACATTTCGCCGTTTTGTCCTTCCTGCCCGGCTCCTTCGCGTTTTTCAACAGTAATCACTGTCTCCTGAAGTGTGCCCAAATCCTGTTCCGTAGCGATTTCTCCATCAGCCTGCTCATTTTCGGCTGCTGCATCAAAGAATTTTCCAAGTGCCTCAGGAAGCTTTCCTACTGCGTCACGTACAGTTTCCGAGGATAAAAGCTCTTCGCTGCCGGCCCTGTTCAAAAGCTGTGCGAAATACTCCTGAGGCAGGTCCTTTTCGTTCAACCTTCCTTCAACAAAGCCCGTAAGCTCATTAAAGGCTTCAAGCATTCCGTTGTCCACAAGCATATCGGCCATATTGTCCGAACCGTTAAGGAAGAGTACAAGCTGTGCCAGACCGTTTTTATCTGTCAGGTCAGCCGGTGTCATGCCCATGGCATTCATTGCATCGTTCAGCTCTTCAGGACTGATTCCGAGTATTTCCGTAATGCCTGTAAAAATACCGTTCAGTACCGATATTGCTTCGGCAGCCTCTTCGACATCCATTTTGTCATCGTCTGCATAGCCTTCCGTTTTCATACTAACGGATTTTTCCGAGGACTGATGGTCTGTGGCCTTTTTAACCCTTGCCCTTGAGCTTCCTTCATCCGAAACCTCCGATACGGTATTTTGCTTCTGTACCGGACTTTTGAGCGACGCTTCGTCCCGTACGGCATTGGTCTGTGAATCAGAGGATTTACCGAGCTTTTCACGCATCAGGCTTGCGAAATCGCCTTTTTCCGCAGTCTGCTCCAAAGCATTTCCGGGAGTCACGGTGTTCTGGGTAATGGGTCCCGCTGCATTCATTACAACTGCAGTCATTCATTATCTCCTTTCTGTTTTATTTATGTAAAACCGTCATGGTCCCCACCAAACGGTCCCATCATACATTTTATCGGCTTATCCTGCCGATTTCATAACCTTAATTCCAATAAATTCACGCTGTTTTGACATCACCGGTTCTGTAAAAGGTTGTTCTGTACCTTTCTCGTATACTCATCATCCATATCATGCATGGTCTGAACGATACGTGCAACGAAAAGTGCGTCCATCTTATCCATGATTGCCGCAGCCTCGGCAGGCTTCATTGCCATCAGCACGTTACAGGTGTATTCAAGGTCAGCCGTCATTTCCTCAAGTGCCGCAGCAGCATTTGCCGGCTTCATCTTCTTAAGCAGCTCTGCCTTTTCCTTCACAAGCTCGTCACACTGAAGCTGTTCAAGCACCTGTCTGTAAATTTCCTCTGCAGTTTCGGGATTGATTTCCTCGTAATACTGCTTATAGTTCTCGATATCCGGAGCCTGGGAATTGTAAACCACGTTTATATCAAATTTGCGCACACGCTCCTCAAAGGCCTTCTGGTCCTCCTCAAAGACCTTAAGTCTTGCAACCTCCGACTGAAGCTCCAGTATTTTTTTCTGGTAATCCTCATTTGAAACGCTTAAATTGTCGAGCTTGGTCTCAAGGTCCTTTATTACCTCTATCGCCTCTTCGATATTTTTATACGGATAATTATTCTCCTTTATAAGTACCTCATCGGATACCTCCGGAAGAATCATATTCAGCACGGGAACATCCTTGATAAGCGGTCTGAGCTTTGTTCCTATTCCGCCGACATCCATTTTTATCAGCATGGCAAATATTCCGATCCAAACCAGAACGATAAGTATTATTAATAATATCACTCCGATTTTACTGCCGGTGCTTTCGCCCGATTCATTGGTATTTTCTGTATCAACATCCTTATTTTTAGCCATTAATAAACCTCCAATGCCGTTTTACGGCCGGTTGTACTGTTGCCCTGCGCATTCAGATGGTATCGCCTGCAACCGCCTTGTAGCTTACAAGCTCATCCACTTCCTTGCTCATTTCGGCATTGTATTCCTTTTTGTATTCTTCAAACTCCTTTTCACGGAGCTTTTCCATGCTTTTTCTTTCCTGCATAAGCATATTCAGCTTAGCAGCCGCAAGGTCGACCTGCTTTCCTGCCCTTTTTACAGCCATCTGCTGGTTTTCCGCACGCTCCCCGGCATACTCCACCGCACTGTGCTGCTGCCTGATTTTTTTCACATCAAGGCTGTCCAGCATCATTGTCTTCAGAAGAGCCTCGGACTCCTCAAGCTTCCTTATGCAGTCCTCCAGCTTTGCTTCCTCCGCGTTGAGCTTCATTTTTGCCGCCGCGAATTCCATTTCCGCCTGCTTTTCAAGCTTCATCTTAATTCCGAGGACTCCATCGAGTCTGTAGGTAAATTTAGTCAAATAGCATCATCCTTTTTCTTTTACGAGCCAGACACAGGGTATGGCTGTCATTCTTCAAATATATGTTTTAATGCTTCAAGTGTTTCCTCAAAGGTGAATTTTTCATCCGTACCCTGCATCAGGAAATCGTTTACGGCATCTATTTTTTCTATTGCATAATCAATTTTCTTATTGGCGCCGGGTTTATAGGCTCCGATATTAATCAGGTCCTCTGAATCCGTATATGTTGCAAGCACCATCTTAAGCTCAGCCGCCAGCTTTTTCTGCTCCTTTGACACAATTGAACTCATAACACGGGAAATGCTTGCAAGAATATCAATTGCCGGATAATGGCCCTTGGCCGCAATTTTTCTTGAAAGGACAATGTGTCCGTCAAGGATACCTCTGGCCGTATCCGTTATCGGCTCATTGAAATCGTCACCGTCAACAAGCACCGTATACAGACCGGTAATTGAACCAACATCTGATTTTCCGGCTCTTTCAAGCAGCTTTGGCATCTCCGAATATACGCTCGGCGGATAGCCGCGCGATACAGGAGGCTCTCCCGCTGCCAGTCCGATTTCTCTCTGTGCCATTGAAAAACGTGTCAGCGAGTCCATCATCAGAAGGACATCCTTACCCTTATCACGGAAATACTCTGCAATGGCGGTAGCGGTCTTTGCAGCCTTTTTTCTTGCAAGTGCAGGCTTATCCGAGGTTGCAATGATAACAACCGAGCGCTTCATACCCTCTTCACCAAGGTCACGCTCGATAAATTCACGTACCTCCCTGCCACGCTCGCCGATAAGCGCTATGACATTGACATCTGCCTTGGTATTTCTGGCAAACATACCAAGAAGCGTACTTTTTCCAACACCACTACCGGCAAAAATACCGATACGCTGTCCCTTGCCTATTGTCAGAAGTCCGTCCACAGCCTTGACGCCAAGGGTAAGCGGTTCATCTATCATCGCCCTTTTAAGCGGATCCGGCGGTGCAGCCTCGGCAGGATACGTTCCGGAGCCGTAAAACTCGCTTCCGTCCATACGCTCTCCAAGACCGTTCAGCTTCATTCCCAGAAGATTTTCTCCGACACGTACCGAAAATTTTATTCCAAGATTCTCAACGGTACTTCCAACACCGATACCACCCATTTCCTCATATGGCATCAGTATTACATAATCATCCTTAAAGCCTATTACCTCCGCTCTTGCTTCAACCAGATGGTCCTTGGAGGTGATTTTGCAGACATCCTCCAAAACCACGTCCGGTCCATAGGATTCCATCGTAAGACCTATAACCTTTTTGACCTGTCCCAGCTCCTTAACATAGTTTTTTTCAAGCAGGGCAGAATATTTGCTGAAATCCATCAAAATCCTCCGTTAAAAAAGCAGCGTAATCCAAAATAAATCCGGACCTACGGCTCCGTCTCTGTTGCGGCAAGAATCCTTATATCCTCAATAATCGCCATAAGCTGTGTATCAACACCGCAGTCAAATATACGGCTGTCGGTTTCTATAAGGCAGTCACCGATTTCAAGCATTTTATCCTCAACCACTTCAATCTGCGAGCCCTCCGGTACCCATAAAAGTATTTCCGGCTTCGAGTTCAGGATTGTACCGTAATCCTGGGGTGAAACCCTGATAATAAAGTTCCTGCAGGGGGTCTGCTTCGTCAGTGCCTGATGTACAACATGCATAATGACTTCAGTCCGTTCCTGTGCATAAACTCCTGTAATTTTCTGTAAAAGATTAATCAATACTTCAACAAAAGCAGGCTCCATTTCTCTCACCTGCTTCTCGTAGCTTTCATTGTTGAGACGCATCTGCTCATTAAGCCTTCTCTTCAGCTCCTCACATTCGCTTTCGGCATCAGCCATCCCCGCTTCATATCCCTGCTGCTTATATTCCCCGATAATACGGCTTTTTTCCTCTTCGGCCTCTGCCCTTGCCTTTGCCTTTGCCTCCTCGATTATCCTTGCTGCCTCATCATTTGCATTGTCCATGATTGCGGCAGCCTCCCGGCGCAGCTCCTCAAGCTTGGCCTTCAGCTCCTTTATTTTCTGCTGTCCGGCAAGAATCCGTCCATCCGCGTTCTCATCATATTCTCCGTCTCCGGCATCCTCACGTATTGAAAGCTCCTCTCCGTACAGGCCCGCCCTGAATTCGCCTTCAAGCGATTCGTCTCCGGCTTCGCCTTCCTCAATAAGAAAGTCCTGCAGGTTCTGCGCTGCGGCAGCCTTCTGATTCTCCTGCTCAAGAGCCTCAAGGTAGAGCTGACGGTAGCTTTCCGAACGTTCATTCATATCCAGGGTCTTTACGGAATTCGGATAATTAACCATATACCCCTTTATAAGATTAGACAACTATATCATCACCTCCGCCACGTGAAATGATAATTTCACCTGAATCCTCAAGCTTACGGATAATATTTACAATCTTCTGCTGTGCCTCTTCAACATCCTTCATACGTACAGGCCCCATGAAATCCATATCCTCCTTGATCATAACGGCAAGACGCTTTGAAAGGTTGTTGAAAATAGCCTCCTGTACCTGCTCGTTGGTTGCCTTTAAGGCAATTGCAAGCTCGTTATTGTCAACCTCACGGAGTACACGCTGAATCGACTTATCATCAAGTGAAAGAATATCCTCGAATACGAACATCTTCTTTCTGATTTCGTCTGCAAGCTCGGGCTCCTCGATTTCCAGTGTTTCCAGAATATGCTTTTCCGTTGCACGGTCTACGGTATTCAGTATTTCTACAACCGCATCTACGCCGCCGGCCTGTGTATAGTCCTGGTTGACAAGTGATGAAAGCTTCTTCTCCAAAATATTTTCAACCTCCTGAATGACATCGGGAGAGGTTCTGTCCATCATGGCAATACGCTTTGCAACATCGGCCTGCTTTTCGGGCGGAAGCGCACCAACAATCTGTGCCGCCTGAGCGGAAGGCAGATAGCTTAAAATCAGGGCAATAGTCTGAGGATGCTCATCCTGTATAAAGTTCAAAAGCTGTGAAGGATCTGTCTTCCGGACAAACTCAAAGGGACGTACCTGAAGTGACGAGGTAAGCTTTCCTATTACATTCATGGCCTTCTCCGTACCAAGTGCATTTTCAAGAAGCTCCTTAGCATATCCGATACCGCCCTCGGCAATATACTGCTGTGCAAGGCAGAGCTCGTAAAACTCGTCAATTATTGCATCCTTTGTCTGCTGTGAAACACTTTTGGTATTTGCAATTTCCAGGGTAAGCGACTCTATCTCCTCATCCTTCAGATGGGCAAACAGCTTTGATGCCCTCTCCGGTCCAAGGGCTATCATCAGAATGGCCGATTTTTCAATACCGTTGTATTCACTGTTGCTTTTTGCAGCCATAACGTTTCCTCCATTAACAGGTTTTCAGTAATTCCTTTTCTATTCGCCCCATCCGTCGTCGTTCAGCCAGTTTCTGAGCAGTGCTGCAACCGATTCGGGATTCTCATCAATATATTTTTCAATCAGCTTTCTGGTTTCAGACTTTTCACCAAATTCTATATCCTCAAGTGTCTGATTTTCCTTTGTGGTGGCAAGCAGTCTTTCTACAGAAAGCTCAGGCTCTGTTTCAACAACCTCCTCAGGCTTCATTGCACGGAATACAACGAACAGTAAGAGACCGATTATAAGAACCGCAAGAAGGATTTCCAGCCAGAGTGAAAGGTTTATTCCGGGTTCCTCTTCCTTTGCAATGAAGTTCGGCTGCTCATAGGCCATAATGGTAATCTTTGTCGTTGGAATGCCTAAGGCATTTGCAAAAAGGTCATACAGCTCTTCATCGAATTCAACTCTCGTTTTTTTGGCATTTTTCGAGGAATACTCGTCAAAGGTTGTATCCTCAAGCAGGCCCTCCTTTTCAAGAGCCTCCTCAGTAATCGTATTTATCTTTGTCAGCACTACCGCACAGGAGGAATTCTCATCGTTTACGGCGCCGGATTCCTTTATGGTTTCGGTAATTCTCTCACTCGGCTTAAAATGATAGGTTTCCTCACTATAATTGCTGTTTCCTCCATTCGAGGTCTGAAGCATGTAGTCCGTCTCGTCATTTGAATCGGTCCCGGGTATATCACCTACAGCACCCGAAGTCTCAGAATTAATGATTGTATAATAATCATAAAGTCCCTGTTCAAGACCATCTCCCGGCAGATACTCGGTAAAGATTTCCGAAACCTTATCAAAGTTCATATCGAGGGAAACTGATATTTCGGCATCATCAAAGCCGTTCTTTATGGCAAGCTGGAAGGCCTTATCCTGGTAAAGTCTCTCGGCAAGCTTCCTGTATTTAAGGTTGTTGTCAAGGTCCTGTGTTGCATCATCCATCTTGTCACCGCCGAACAGGAGGTTTCCGTGCTGGTCTATAACCTTGATTTTATCCGTTGTCGAATTTCCGATTACGGCAGCAACATTGTTCGCAATGGTCTTCGGTGTTTTAGAGGTATCAAAATTCTCATTTACCTTGAGCATTACACTGCAGCTGATTTCCTTTGCGCTCGAAAGAATGCTGTTCGTGGTGTCGGCAGGAAAATACAGGACCGTTGCATCATCTACACCGTCCATGGTCTCAATATATTCGTTAAGACCGCTCTGGAGATAGAGATGGGTATTTCTTTCCTTGTCGCTGCTTGTCATGCTCATGTCCGTCGCAATCAGGTCTGCAAGGGTGAATTTTTTCTGGCTTAACAGATCGCTGTCGGTCAGCGCAAGAACCGCTGCCTGGCGCTTTGTGGCATTAACCCTCAGGGTGACATTGTCATCGTCAAGAACATATTCAATCTGTTCGGCATCAAGAATTGCAATTGCCTCCTTGGCAGTTGAGGTACTGTTAAAGGTCATCAGTTCAATATACTGGACCTTGTTCAATACAACAATCAGGATAACAAGGGCAACGGCAACAACGCACACGGCACTGATAATGATTGCCTTCTGCCGTGCCGTGTACTTCTTCCATAATTCAGCTATTTTTTTAGGTATCTGTTTAAGACGGTCTAACATGTGAAACCTCGTAATTTATGGTAAAAATTTAAAGCATTTACTAAATATCGTCAGAACTGAAGCTGCATGATTTCCTTATACGCATCCATGACCGCATTCCTTACGGCAACGGTGTACTGCAGGGAAATGTTGGCCTTCATCTGTGCGACCTGAAGATCATGGGTGCTGTTTGTGATACCCATTGCATAGGAAAGCTCTGCCTCTGCTGCCTCATTGGAATACTGATTTGTTTCCTTAATCATATCCATTGCCGACTGCAGGAGGGACTCAAACCCGTTATTTCCCGAAGCCTCGCCTGTATTCCGTGTAAGAATCGAATCCGAATAGCCGTCAAGAACCTTAAGCTTTTTCGGATTTGAAAGGCTCTGTGCGGAGCTGAGCGAATCCAGCCCCTTGAGTCCCTCAAGACTCATTATCGAAGATGCACTCATCATTTGCCTCCTTTATATCATTCGCCGACCTCAAGCCCCTTAAGAAGCATGTTCTTCGTAGCATTAAAGGCTGTAACATTTGCCTCATAGGAACGGCTGGCATCAATCAGGTTTGTCATTTCCGTTACGGTATTTACATTCGGATAGGTCACATATCCATCCTCATCCGCATCCGGATGTGAAGGGTCATAAACCTTCTTCATTGAAGCAACATGATCCTCAACTATAGCCGTAACCTTTACACCGTTTCCGTTCAGCTGTGAGGCGCGCTTATTCTGTGAAAGGGCAAGCGCATTGCTGAAGGCATCGTTTCCCTTTTCGGCAAAAACAACGGTCTTTCTTCTGTAGGGGTTGCCGTTTTCATCCCTGGTCGTATCAACATTTGCTATGTTCTGTGCAATCGTGTCCATTCGCATCTGCTGTGCCGTCAGACCGCTTGCGCTTATGTTCATTCCGTTAAATATACCCATATTCATCCTCCTGACTTAATTCTGCTGACTACCCGGTTCTTAGGACCTGAAACTCATTTGGATAATACAGACTTGATTCTGCTGAATTCCTGCGTCATTGAATCAAGAAGCGTATAATATCTGATCTGGTTTTCCGCAAGATTGGCATTTTCTGTATTTATGTCCACGTTATTGCCATCAAGACGGTACGAAAGTGTAGACTGATCGGTATAAATAGTTGTGTTAAGTTTTGAAAGGTCGACATCTGCCACCCTTCTGTTCAGGTCTCCTCCGTCAGCATCCTTAATAAGCTCATGCCTGAGATAGTCCTCAAATTTTATATCCTGACGCTTGAACCCCGGGGTATCATTATTTGCAATATTATTTGCAATTACTTCATTTCTGACCCAGCTTGCATCGGCTGCCTTGTTCAAGACATTAACGTAATTAAACGCATTCGATCCTATCATAAAACCCTCCGATTATGTCATAAATAACAACAAACAGATATATTTACCCATCATTCCAATTTAATTATAATGAATTTCCATAAAAACACAAGATATATTTATAAAAAAACTTAAAAATACTAAATAAAGTAAACGGATAAATAATAAACAAAATAATTACAATACGCCTGTGCCGTTTTTCATAATTCTGTCACATATAAAAAAACAAAAAAGGACTTTGCATTGCAAAATCCTTTTCATATATTCTGTAATCCTTTACCGGCATTATTTGGTTTTCTCGAGTTCCTCGAAGACCACATCATTCAGTACCTTGATGTATGTACCCTTCATACCCGAGGACCTTGACTCAATAACACCGGCGCTCTCAAATTTTCTGAGAGCATTTACAATGACGGACCTGGTTATTCCGACACTGTCGGCAATCCTGCTTGCAACAAGAATACCCTCGTTGCCTTCAAGTTCCTTAAATATGTGTTTAATAGCATCAAGCTCTGAGAAGGAAAGCGTGCTGATAGCTGAACGTACAATAGCAACCTTTCTGCTTTCTTCAGCATTTTCCTCGTTTACGGATCTCATCATTTCAAGACCTACAACCGTGGTTCCGTATTCACTCAGAATGATGTCGTCAATATTGAACTGTGTACGCTTTCTGTACTGGAACAGCGTACCGAGTCTTTCTCCCGCAATATCAATCGGTGTTATGAGCCCGACATAGTCTTCAATCTCAGGAAGCTCAAATCCGAGTGTTTCAAGATTTACGTTCTCCTTTGTTGAAAGAATATTCAGAAGCCGCTCATTCAGGGCGATATCAATATGGTCACCGACCTCGTTCATTATCAGCTCACTGATAGGCTCCACATCGTCCTTATTGGTAATGCCCAGAACCTTTCCTTTTCTGCTGATAACAAGAATGTTAGCATCCAGTATATCGCTCAATACCTGACATATGTCATTAAACACAACCTTTGTTGAATTGTTATTATGCAGTAACTTATTGATTTTTCTGGTTTTATCCAGCAATTGAACACTCATCTCGTACCCCCCAATACAAATATGCTTGTTTCTTTGACAATAATATCACGTTTTTTGCAAAAAATCAACTGAATTGTCTTAAATTTTCACAATATTTGTATATAATTTTACTATTCACGTCCTAGTCTGTAAACAGTGTTCAATTTGATGCCCACATTTACCTTAAGGTACTGAACAGTAACCGTGTGTACGGATGTGTCCAAAGTCTTTATTCCGGCTTAGTCCATGACATATAATCACATTCGGGATAGTTTGAACAGCCGAAGAACCTCCTGCCCTTCTTGCTCTTCATGATGACAACATCACCGGAGCATTTCGGACACTTATAATCGGTCTTTTCGTTATACTGCTTGGTATTCCTGCATTCCGGGAATCCGGGACAGCCGAGAAATTTACCATGGGGACCATATTTAATGACCATATTGCGTCCGCACTGCTCACAGACTATATCGGTCTCCTGGTCACGAATCTTAACCTTTTCAAGATCATTTTCAGCAATTTCCACTGCAGATAAAAGATCCGGATAGAAATTTCTGACAATTGTCTTCCATTCAATGTCACCTGTTTCAACACCGTCAAGAAGTGTCTCCATTGTTGCCGTGAAATTCACATCAACAATTTCAGGGAAGGATTTCTCCATAATATTGTTTACGGCCTCCCCCAATTCAGTTACAAATATATTTTTCTTTTCCTTTGCAACATAGTTTCTTGCAAGAATAGTAGTAATCGTAGGTGCGTATGTACTGGGACGACCTATTCCCAGCTCCTCAAGTGCCTTTACCAGCGAGGCCTCCGTAAAATGTGCGGGAGCCTGGGTAAAATGCTGCTCCTTTTTAAACTCGCCAAGCTTAAATACATCGCCCTTCTTTATGCCCGAAAGGTCTCCATCGTTATCCTTATCAGTATCCTCTTCTGTCGAATATATGGACATATAGCCTGCAAAAAGCTGTCTTGATGAGGTACAGGAATAGCTGATGCCGTTAGCATCGAACACAGCCCTTACCGAGGCATAAACAGCCCTGCTCATACGGCTTGCAACAAAGCGCTTCCAGATGAGCTGATAAAGTCTGAAAAGATCCCTTGAAAGCGACTCCTTTAAAAGACTTAAGGGAATATCAAGATATGAAGGTCTGATGGCTTCATGCGCATCCTGAATTTTCTTTCCGGTTCCCTTGTTTACATCATCGGTCGTAACAAATTCCTTACCGTAATTGTCCGAAATATACTGTCTTACCGCCTTGTCCGCCTCATCGCTTACACGGACAGAATCCGTACGAAGATAGGTAATGAGACCGATGGTTCCGTGTCCCTTTACCTCAACACCCTCATAAAGCTCCTGGGCGAGCTGCATTGTCTTCTTTGTTGAAAAATTCAGAACCTTCGAGGCCTCCTGCTGCAGGGTACTCGTAGTGAACGGGAACGGTGCCTTACGATGCTTCTCTGTTTCTTTTATTTCCGAACATTTAAAGGATTTTCCTGATTTTTTAATATATCCGTCTGTCTGCGCCTCTGTAGAAAGGTTGATCTTTGTCTCTCCCTCTCCATGGAAGTGGATACTGATGCCTTTTTTATTTTTTCCGTTTCCGGCAAGCGTTGCGTCAAGACTCCAATACTCCTCGGGTTTAAAAGCGTTAATCTCGTTTTCCCTGTCGCAGATCATTTTTAAGGCTACCGACTGAACACGGCCGGCACTAAGACCATTTTTAATTTTAGCCCAAAGCAGCGGACTTATCTTATAGCCCACCATTCTGTCAAGAATACGTCTTGCCTGCTGCGCATCAACCAGATCCATGTCAACACGTCTTGCTTCCTTCAGGGAATTTTTGACTGCATTCTTCGTTATTTCATTAAAGGTAATCCTGTTCTTCGCCTTATCATCCATTTTCAAAAGCTGCTGAAGATGCCAGGATATTGCCTCTCCCTCACGGTCAGGGTCCGTTGCGAGATACACCTTATCTGCCTTCTTCGCTTCCCTGCGAAGTGCGGCGATAACGTCTCCTTTTCCCCTGATAGTGATGTATTTGGGCTCATAATCCTCCTCCGGGTCAACACCGAGCTGGCTCTTCGGAAGGTCGCGCACATGCCCGTAGGACGCAATTACCTCATAATTATTTCCAAGAAATTTTTTAATTGTTTTTGCCTTGGCAGGCGACTCCACAATTACAAGATTCTTTGCCATAATCTTCTCCAATTAAATAAGTTGTATTTTAATCTCAAACGCAAGTAAGCATACACTATATTTTTTTTTAATTCAAGAGGTTTTTTTTATTTACCTTCCGATATATGAATTTTTCCCGACCTCTTCAGCCAGATCCATCATCTCCAATCTGACGATTGATTTGGAGATAACCCCACAGGATAAGCCTGTTCTGACAGACAGTTCATTGATTGTGACAGGCTGCAGTGAAAGCTCCTTATATATTTTCTGCTCCTCACCGCTCAGCCCGGCGCGCAGATTTTTCTTTTTCTTCTTTTCAACCTGAAGAAGAATTTCATACTGTGTCTTCAGCTCCTCCACAATATCCTCCGGGCCGGTCGTAAGACGGGCACCGTTTTTTATCAGCTGATTGCAGCCGTCGCTTATACTGTCCCCGATTCTTCCCGGTATTGCAAAAACCTCCTTCCCCTGTTCAAGTGCATGTCCCACGGTAATGGCAGTTCCGCTGTGAAGCCTCGCCTCTACCACCAGAAGGACATCCGCCAGGCCCGATATTATCCTGTTCCTTGGAGGAAAAAGCATCGGAAGCGGAGCCGTTCCCGGATAATACTCCGAAATGATGCCGCCTCCCGCCCCGTCCGGCTCGGACAGCCTTCTGTAAATATCCCTGTTCTGTGCCGGATAGCATACATCCGCGCCGCTTCCCAGGACTGCGTAGGTTTTCCCGCCTGCCTCCATAGCCCCGCGATGTGCAAAGCCATCTACTCCAAGCGCCATTCCGCTGATAATGTCGATTTTGCATTCCGCAAGCCTTTTTGCAAAATCCAGACACATCTCGCGTCCATAAAAGCTGCATTTCCTGCTCCCAACAATAGCCACCGACGGTCTGCATTTTTCCGGCAGGCTGCCCCTGTAAAACAGTGTAAGCGGCATATCAGGAAGATATCTCAGCTTTTCCGGATATTCCGCATCAAGATATGTTACAAAATTAATACCTGCTTCTGCAAGCTTTTCCTCCTCCGCTGCATAATCCTCATTCCTAAATACAAGAAGCTGTCCTATATGCTTCTCCTCCAGTGCCGGACATTTTTTCAGCTGCTCCTCTCCTGCGCGGTATACACCCTCCGGTCCTCCGAACATTTCAAGGGCCAGCTGTTTTCTTCGTGTATCAATTCCTATTACCCTTGACATATATAGCCAATACTGTCTTTCTGTCATTTTAAAACCTGCCTTTCCGTCAGTTATGGTCGGGGCTTCTGTAGCAGAGTGCCTCCTGAAGATGCCTGCAGCCTATTTTCTCTGACCCGTCAAGGTCCGCTATTGTCCTTGCCACCTTCAGAATACGGTGGTAGCCGCGGGCACTTAATAAATATTTCTGAAAGGCACGCTCCATCAGAATCCTTTCCTCGTCCTCAAGGACACAGAACTCGGAAATCTGCCTTGCAGAAAGCTGTGCATTGAAATTAATGTCAATATCCTTATAGCGTTCCAGCTGGATTTTCCTTGCCAGCATTACCCGTTCCCGGATTTCACTGCTTTTCTCGTTATTTTCCGTACAGTCAAGCTCCCTGTAGCGTATTTCATCAACGCTTACACACAGGTCTATCCTGTCCATAATCGGCTGACTGATACGCCTCTGATACTGGTTTATCTGTCTTTCCGTACAGCTGCAGCGTTTTCTGTCCGGATAGTGCCCGCAGGGGCAGGGGTTCATGGAAGCAACAAGCATAAAGCCTGCAGGATAGGTATAGGTGGCACTGAGTCTTGAAATTGTGACCCTTCTGTCCTCCAGAGGCTGTCTTAAGGCCTCTATGGCGTCCCTCCCGAATTCTGGCATTTCATCCAGGAAAAGTACACCGTTTACCGCCAGCGAGATTTCTCCGGGGCGCGGTGTTATTCCTCCGCCTATCAGGGAATTTGTGGTACATGTATGATGCGGCGAACGGAACGGCCTTCTTGTAACAAGGAATTCATTCTCATCCAAAAGTCCGGCAACACTGTATATTCTCGATATTTCAAGGCACTCCTCGAAGGTCATGTCCGGCATGATTCCCGGAATTCTTTTTGCAAGCATGGTTTTTCCCGAGCCGGGCGGACCTGATAAAAGCAGATTGTGCTGACCTGCAACAGCTATCTCTGCGGCACGCTTTGCAACGGCCTGTCCCGCAACATCAGCAAAATCCTCGGCTGTCTGTGCCGCACAGTTCAAAAAAAGGCTTTCGGCACTGCATTCCTCCGGCTCAAGCACTTTTACTCCCAGCGCATATTCTATTACATCCAGGATATGCTCCACTCCAAGGACCTTCACGCCCTGAACAACTGCACCCTCCCTTGCATTTTCCTTTGGGACAAGAACATACTCAATTCCAGCCTCCTTAGCCGCAATGCAAATAGGAAGCACTCCGTTAATGCGGTTTACCTTACCGTCAAGACCGAGCTCTCCCACTACAAGAACATTATTCAGTTTTTCTTCGGATATAAATTCAGACGCTGCCAGACACGCAACCGCAATCGGCAGGTCAAAGGCTGTACCGGCTTTTCTTATATCTGCCGGCGAAAGATTTACCGTGATGTGCTTTGGTCTTAAAGCAAAATTAGAGTTTTTCAATGCCGTTTTAACACGGTCCCTGGCCTCCCTGACCTCGGAAGCCAGATACCCGACCATATTAAACACAGGAAGGCCGTCGCTTACATCGGCCTCCACATTGATAATCTGTGCCTCAATCCCAAAGACCGCGGCACTTTTGATACTTTTGTACACAAAATCTCCTTCCCTCTCTCTTTAGGGACGGAGCATAGCTGCATTTTATTATTCCTTTTCGTGCTTCTTGATGATTTTCTGAAGCTCTGACATAAAGGTGTCTACATCCTGGAACTCCCTGTATACGGAAGCAAATCTTACATAGGCAACCTGATCGATTTTCTGAAGCTTTTCCATAATCAGCTCACCGATGACATGGCTTGGAACTTCCTTTGACTCATAATTGAAAATAATGCTTTCGATTTCATCCACCATATTGGTAATCTGCTCTATGGAAACAGGTCTCTTATGGCAGGAACGCATAATACCGGCCTCAATCTTTGCACGGTCGTAGGGTTCGCGGATATTATCCTTTTTGATTACAACCATCGGAATTGTTTCAATCTTCTCATAGGTTGTAAAACGCTTGTCGCATTTATCACACTGACGTCTTCTTCTGATCGATGAACCGTCATCTGCCGGTCTTGAATCAATTACCCTGGTATCTTCATTTCCACAAAAAGGACATTTCATATGCTTTCCTCACATTTTTCTGATTTTTGCTGCCCGTACAAAACCTACACGTACCAAACAGCCTACTACTATAGATTCACAGTTACTCATTTATTTAAACCAACAGTTTACCTACAAAAATAATTATAATTAATTAGACCGACAAGTCAAGGCTTTTATTTGACCGTTTCATCAGAAAACGGCTTTTTTATGGCTGTTTGCAGCCTGATTGCAGACCTGTGGTAAACATATACATCCCGACTCCCGCAGCAATCGTCAGATTGAGCGAATCCACGTATTCGCTCTGCGGAATGAATATACTTGTCCCATAGTTAAGGAATTCATCAGGAAGCCCTGTTGCTTCATTTCCAAATACAAGTGAAAACAGCTTCGGCTTCGGACAGTTGCTTACCGTAAGCTGGTTTTCACCATTCAGCATAAACGTAAATATCTCACGTTCTCCCTTTTCTGCCCTGTTTTCAAGATTTACTCCGACATCGTCCGCATATTTTTCAAAGGAATCATACCTATGATGTCTGATTCTGAAAATCGCCCCCATTGAGGCACGGACGGTTTTGGGATTGAAGCTGTCCGCTGCGGGCTCAATAATTGCCATATCCATTATTCCAAAGCCTACGGCACTTCTGATTATTGTCCCGAGATTACCCATATCCGAAGGATTTACAAGAACGATATGCGGCTTGGATATATCAAGCTTCTGTACCCATTTGTTAAAAACCCCTACGACAAATACATTTCCTTTATCGCTGAGACGGTTTATCAGCCTGTCGTTTACAGTCAGCTTAACCCCCTTTTCACGGCACAGTACTTCGAGCTTTTCCATATCCGTAAAGCTCGAATGCACAAATATTTCCATAACCTGTTCAGGTCTCGCCTTAATCAGTTCAAAGGTCGGAAACGCACCAAGGGTATATGAATATTCAAAATCTCTTTTATAGCTCTTTATTTCCATTTTCATACCTCATAATACAGTCTGCAGTATCAGCGTTTCATATTTTTAAGTCCCCGCTTAAGGGTATCAAGGTCCTTCAGGAAACGCTCATATTCCTCTGACGTTGATCCGGCATCAGAATAAATTGCCCTTTCAACATATCTGAAGATTTCATCGGTATTTCCGTCAGCCATTTTCCCTGCTTCGGTCCAATATTCCGACAGAATCCCGGAAAGCTCCATCGGAAGCGGATTTTTCAAATCTGTAATTCCCTTTTTATTCAGCCATTTTACCAGCTCATTGTAAGCAATAAATACCAGTCTGTCAAACCTTTCCTCGGACAGGAGTCGATTAATCAGAAGCCTTTGGCGCACATACCTGACAAGTAATACTACCGCCCATGCCAACACGGCGAGAAGGACGATTACAAGCAGCGGTCCGAAAAGCAGTGACTGTGCAGGTGCTGCTGCAGCAGCTTCTGTAGCCACATCATCCTTTGAAATCACTATATCCTCATCAACAATTCTTCCCAGTCCAAGGTCAACATTCATCAGCTGGGCAAAGAAATTCCGGATTCCGCTTCCCGCACTCACCTCCGGTACATCCTCATTCGAGGCAGGCGTAACCTCAAAGGGAACAAAGCCTATTCCCTCAAGATAAACCTCTATCCAGGCATGAGCATAATAATCACTTACCTCAACCGAATATGTTTTCTTTTCCAGATTTGCCTCCGGTGTTCCCCCAAACCATTCAGAACCATCAGTCTCAATCACCTGTCCGTTTTTAAGCAGATACGAGTAAGGAATACAATACCCCTCCACATATCTTGCCGGGATTTTTAAGGAACGCAGGAGAATGACCGCTGCAGAGGCAAAATGTGAGCAATAGCCTCTTTTCTGTTCCGTAAGGAAATAGAGTACAAAATCCTCCTGGGAAGGAGTCTTTCCCGGTGCAAGGGTATATGTGAATTCCTCATCAAACAGTGTACTGATTGCCTCAACTGCTTTTATCCTGTATTCATTTTTCTCCTGCGGAGTATAGCCCGGCTCATAAATATTGCCGTTAACATCGCGTGAAAAGGAAAGTCCGAAATCATGGTGTTCATATATGAATTCGTCAATGCCATGCACTATTTTCCCCGGAACTGCCGTGCAGGAATTTACGACATAATCCCTATATTCACCGGAATAATATTCATCACTCTCCGAAAGGTCATATTCAGGGTTGCAGGCTTTTTCCAGCATAACATCCGAAAAGTACGGCGTATACTCCAGCTGCATATTTTTCCTTATAAGCTTCAGCTTCCTGTCCAGCTGTTCATTCTGCCCCTTAAAGGCCGGATTTGCAATGTTTCTGTTACTGCTGCCTAAGGATATGTAGGGAATAAGGAAGCTGTTTGCCGAAACATCCAGATAGCTCACCTGCATTTTTGCACTGTTATTCCCAAATCTGTCAGAAGCCGCATAATACTCTTCGTCCATTCCATCGATTATCTCGCTGTAAATGAACCTTGCAAAGCCCATTCCATCCTCAGCAACATAATTCAGCCAGTTACTGCCCGAATAGGTCGAGCCCTTATAGCCCGAAAGATAAACCGTATCAGTACTGCTTGGCGTATAGGTTACTATAATATCGGTCTCGAAATCCGGACGCACAGACGATACTCCACCCAAGGCACCGCGGAAAAGACCGTTCACTGAATTATATCTGTCAAAGAAGCCCCAGATACCGTTCTGCACAAAGATTTTCACGCGGTCATCTATTGCAGCCTTTGCACTGTCCGGCTCTGTTTTTCCTGCCCTGCGTTCATAAACTCCTATTGAACCGATACATACCACAAGGGAAAGCACTGCTGAAAAGGCAAGTATTTTAAGCATTCCCTTCGAGCTGCCCCTTGTCGTGAAATAGTTCTTTTTAAACAGACGGTTATAAACAAATTCACTGGCTCCCTTTGAAGGGACCACCATTCGCATATTTGCGCCGCGCTGCATTATTCCTACACAGATGCAGCCTGCCATTACCATCATAATACTCAAAAGAGGCGGCTTGTAGCCGATATAAAGCGGCAGTTCAAGAACTATGAAGGCAATACAGAAGGTTTCTGCCAGATTCATGTATCTTGAAACCGTAATATTCAGCAGTATTACAACAAAGAAAACAAGGAAAATCAGTGCAACGGTTATTGTTACATATCTGTTTTCCAGAAGCTCCTCCGCAGTTTTTACATAGGTCATTCCAAAATGTTCGGCATACGACTCCCTGACCGTATTCATTATTGCCTGGAAACCGCTGTTTGCATATATATAATATCTCATCAGCTCAAGTGCAAAAAGAATAAACACGGCCGCATAGCCGAAGTAAAAGGTCTTTTTACTGTAGTAAAGAAGTGATATCAGAACGCTTATGAGCAGAGTGAAGCCCACAACGGCGGCCTTGTTATACTCAAGCCTGAAGGCATCACTGAAGCCGACCACCATTCCGCAGCAGATAATAAAAATGACTGCAGCTTTAACAAGGCATGCCAAAAGAGAGCTGTACTTTTCAGTGCCATGTACTCCCTCTATCAGGACACCGTATTTTTTCAGCTCGTCCTCGCTTTTTTTCAATTGTGCTGCCTTATGCTTAAGCATTTATCCTTCTCTTTTCTTTTAAGTCAAATCAATCATTTTTAATTCATTTCCGTGTATCTTCAGCAGAACCGGTGATTTTTGTCCCGATGAAATATATGCCGTTGCGGCTGCATCAGATGAGTCATACAGTGGCAGAAAATACATATTACGGTAGCATTCATAAAGACCTTCAACATTATCCATAAGATAATAATCAAAGCTGCAGGCTGCACTGTTAAACAGGCAGATTTCAAAGCGTTCTCCGCTCTCCGCCAGCGTTCTTGCAACAGAATCAAGGGTTGCGATTGTTTCCGTTATTTTTTCTCTTTCCAGTTCAGGTACTATAACAAGGGACATCACCGAGGTCCTCTCAGGCTCCTTTACAAGCAGATCGTCCAGCTTCGAGCTGAGCTTCCAGTGAATCTGCGTCATCCTGTCGCCGGGTCTGTATTCCCTTATTTCACGTACATCCGAGGATACAGCGCCATGGAAATCCGGCTCGCTGTATTCATCAAAGCCCTCTGTAAACGGGATCGGCGGAGCCTCAACAGGCTCTCCCTTTACAGGAAAAACCGGCACCTGTACACAGATATCCGCAGGCAAATGTCTCGTAAGAATCCCCAGAAAATCCGTTATGGCAAAATCTGTTCCCCGCATTACAGCCATTCCTGTTTTTCCCGTTGAAACATTTACCCTGACTTTATCGTTTTTTTTCGGAAGGATGCTGAAATTCAGAAGCGTTTTTGCCGGATTTTCATAGTACAGGTTGCTGACATTTATCAGAAGTGAACTCTTTAAAAAAGGAATTCCTGTCGGATTATGATATTCAATGTAATAGCTGATAACCGAGCCGACATCCACCTCGCCCGTTTCAGTGCCGCCACTTACCGACAGTCTGTTTACATTCAGAAGAAAAACCGGAATCGTGATTATCGGAAGAAGCGCATAAGGAAAAAGCAGAAATACAAGGTAATTCTGCTTAAAAACAAGTATAAACAGTGTTAAAAGAGCAAATACAAAAATGTATCTGACAATTGCAAAAATGTGTATTTTCATATCATTCAAATATGCCTTATCCGGGAAGCCTTACGCTTACAAAGCTGCTTTCAAGTGCAGATTTAAGAGTATACCCCGTAGCCTTTGCCTTGGTTGAAAGAATCACCCTGTGGTTCGCAATCGGGTAATATACCGCCTTAACATCCTCAGGTGTAGCAAAATCCCTGTCCGACAGGTAGGCATGTGCCTTGGTCATTTTTAATAATGCGATACTTGCTCTCGGACTTAAGCCGAGCGAAAAGAGGTCGTTCGAGCGTGTAATCTCCGTAAGCTGAACGATATATTCCAGCAGTGAGTCTGAAACATGTACAGCCTCAACAGAATTCTGCAATTCGATTATGGCATCCTTCTCAAGGCAGGGCTTCAGATATTCGATAATCTGATGGGAATCCCCCTTTAATATATCCATCGCACTGTCGTGATCCGGATAGCCCATGGTAAGCCTTATCATAAAGCGGTCAAGCTGCGATTCCGGAAGCTTCTGCGTGCCGGATGCGCCAATGGGATTCTGCGTGGCAATTACGAAGAAGGGTCTGGGAAGCTTTCTGGTCACTCCGTCCACAGTCACATTCTCCTCCTCCATTACCTCCAGAAGAGCTGACTGGGTCTTAGGAGAGGTCCTGTTTATCTCGTCCGCAAGGAAAAGATTTGTAAATACTGCGCCCTCCCTGAAGGTAAATTCTCCTGTATTTTTATCATACATTGTAAATCCGCAAAGATCCGACGGAAGTACATCCGGTGTAAACTGAATTCTTTTATAGTCCAGTGACATAACCTTGGCAAGTGCAGTTACCAGAGTAGTTTTTCCTACTCCGGGGATATCCTCAAGCAGGACATGTCCGCGGGCAAGAATTGCACACATTACAAGATCTATTACTTCATCCTTGCCATGTATTGCAAGCTTTATGGCATTTTTCATTCTCTCTGTTGCATCTGACATAAACAGTCTCCTTCATGCAATAATATGATACAGCCGGCAATCCTGTCACCGTATCCTCTACCTATAAAGTTACCATTTTCCAATGTATATTTCAACTTTTGTTTTTGTAGTTTCCTGTAAAAATTCGCATGAAGCAGCAAAAAAATCCGTCACCATCGGATTGTCCCGATAATGACGGATTTTATCATTCATTCTAAAAGCAGTATTAAACTTTAATCAGACAGGATATGCCTTATTTTCCTTATCTGCTGCATTTACATCAACGCCCTGCTGTTGAGCCTGACGATACTTGAAGAAGTCTGTAGCAACCTGAGGGAATAATGCATATGAAAGAACATCCTCGTCCTGCTGGATCCACTCCTTGCACTCCTCCTTGAACTTCTCAAGCTGAGGCTTGATAAGGTCTGCAGGTCTGCATGTA
>JAZQNG010000027.1:0-7763 GCA_045627205.1 Lachnospiraceae bacterium | reverse complement strand
TACGTCCTTTTTGTCCTCACGTTTCACCATATCGGACGAATTATCAAAAAAGCTGCAAATGATAAGCAACGAAGATGCACTTCAGAACCTGCTTATTGCTGCAGCAAAGGCGGTATCGGTAGAAGAGTTTGAAAAAGAACTCGCAGAGGTACTGCCGGGTCAGGTCGAATCGACAAAAAAAATCTAAAGAAAAATTAACAGAGGAATTCTAAAACGATTCGGTGACTTGCCGGGTCGTTTTTGCATTCGGACTGATATATATGCCGCAGTCGGAATGCTTATTACTACGAACTTTATAAGAAATACTATAATGCTGAATAGACCTGTAAATAAGCCATCTACGGACGGTTGCGGCACACTTATTTCACTTTTTGGGTTATTGAAATAAACCCCTGTATAGTGAATTATAAAAGTGTAATATTTTTTTGTTGTATGCGGGTCTTTAAAACGATAATCAGTAGCCGTCTGCATTAAATCAATATATTTCTTCACAGAGAGCTTATCGTCGATGAGCACCACCCTTTCTTTCAGGGTCGTAAAAGCTCTCATAAATTTGAAGATAAGTACCTTTTTTGTAGTTGAATTTTCAAAAAAATACCAAAATGCAAGAGAAACAAAAAAGTACATTGTGTTTTTAACCGATTTAAGCTATAGTTAATAATGCGTTATAATGCGCAGAAGTAAGTGTTTATGAGGATAATATATGCAGAAGCTTATTGAGATAAAGGAAGAACAGGAAAGGGTAATCCTTGTGGCGGTTTCACTCTCGGAAAATGATGATACCGAGGAATCCGTAGATGAGCTTGCAGAGCTTGTCGAGACGGCAGGTGCACTGACGGTAGGACGCGTAATCCAGAAGCGAGAAGCGAAGCAGCCGGGGACATATATCGGGAAGGGCAAAATTGAGGAACTGAAGGAAATGATAGCAGAAACAGGTGCTACAGGCATTATTTCTGATGATGAGCTCTCTCCCGCACAGATGAAGAATCTGGAGGAGGCGCTTGAAACCAAGGTTATGGACAGAACCATGCTGATTCTTGATATCTTTGCGAAGCATGCTGATTCCTCCGAGGGAAAGCTTCAGGTTGAGCTTGCCCAGCTGAAATACAGGTCCTCAAGGCTTGTAGGTATGAGAAGCTCCATGTCGAGGGTTTCCTACGGAATCGGTATGAGGGGACCGGGTGAAAAAAAGCTGGAAATGGACCGAAGGCTGATACGTGACCGTATATCGCAGCTTCAGGGCGAGCTGAAGGCTATGGAGAGGAACCGTGAAACGACCAGGGCAAAGCGCCTGAAGCAGCAGATGCCGACAATTGCGATTGTAGGCTATACAAATGCCGGTAAATCCACACTTTTGAACAGACTGACGGGTGCGGGTATTCTTGAAGCGGATATGCTTTTTGCAACTCTTGATCCGACAACACGCTCCAGAAAGCTTGAAAGCGGACAGGAAGTGCTTTTTACCGATACGGTCGGCTTTATCAGGAAGCTGCCGCATCATCTGATAGAGGCCTTTCATTCGACACTTGAGGAGGCAGGATATGCAGACATCATCCTGCATGTCGTTGATTCTTCAAATCCAATGGCTGACAGACAGATGTATGTGGTATATGAAACGCTGAAAAAGCTGAATATAACCGACAAACCTGTTATTACGGTATTTAATAAACAGGACCTGAAGCAGACAGAGGAAAAAATAAAGGACCTGAACAGCGATGCCTCTGTTGAGATATCGGCATATACAGGTGAAGGTATTGACAGGCTTTTGGAAATCATTGAGAAAAAGCTGCTTGAACGTAAGCGCTATTACGAGGCAGTCATAGATTATCAGAATGCGGGGATTATCCAGCAGATACGTAAAAACGGTCAGCTTCTTGCCGAGGAATATCTGCCGGAAGGAATAGAAGTGAAGGCATATCTTCCGGTTGAAATGTACAATCGGCTGTGCCCGGAAAAGAAGGAAGAGGAATACTGAATGAAGATGAAAAGACATGGATTTTTAATGATACTTTGCTTAATATTTGCCCTTGCGGCACTTTCCAGCTGCTCGAACGGGAACGGCCGGGGGGATGTAGCAGCTGCGCCGGAGGATGCCGGAAAGGATACAGCGAATAATGCTGATGATGCCGGGAGTGAAACGGATGGCAACGGTGATGCTTTAGGGGTAAAGGAAGGGACACTCCCCGAGGGCATGGATTTCCCTGAAGGCATGGATTTTCCTGAAGGCTTCGATCCTTCGATGTTTGACGGAAAGTACAGCGATGCACAGATGGAACAGGCGGATAAGCAAAAACAGCAGGAGGCCGCAGGCTCCTATGTGGCCGGCAGCATCAGCTACCTTGCGATAGAGCAGAATCCGTCACCCACACCGCTTCCGGACGGCGTATCGGGAATGATTACCCAGAAGCTGGAATTTGACGACGACGGAACCTATGAATTTTCGAAGGAAAACAGACTTTATAACCGTAGCGTGGAGCTGACCATAAAGGCTCCGGAGGGCTACACGGTAAGATATACACTTGATGGGACAATGCCGACGGCTGAGTCGGAGCCGTATACGGAACCGCTTGTTTTTGAGGCGATAGAGGGTGATTTCCCGGACTGCTACATGCTTCGGGCCTGCGCGTTTGATTCAAAGGGAAATGCTACAAAGACCGCTGCCAGAAGCTATCTTGTATCACCGGAAATCGATACCAGGTTTTCAACGGCTGTATTCTTTGTAAGTGGCGATCCTGACGGGCTGCTGAATCTTCCGGACGGTATTTTCGCAGGGAAAAACTACGAGCTTCGTGGCAGGGATTCGGAAAGACCGGTTTATGTTGAAGCACTTGATGCGGACGGAAAGGAATTGCTTTCACAGTATGCAGGTGTGAGGATTTACGGAGGAGCCTCCAGGGAATCCTCTATCAAGTCAATGAAGCTTTTCTCAAGAAAATCCTATGACGAGGACCATAAAAACTTTAAGATAGACTGCTTTGGTACACAGAAGCTGGACGGTACGGACGAAATCATAGGAAAGTATGATAAGCTTGTTCTAAGAAATTGCGGAAACGATTTCCAGTTTTCCTATATTCGTGACGAGCTCAGCCAGACCCTGTGTAAAAAGGCAGGAATGCAGGTTTACGAGGGTGTGGTTCCTGCAGTCTGCTATCTGAATGGCTCGTATTACGGCTTCTTCTGGCTGCATGAGAACTACTGCGATAAATATTTCAAGGAGAAGTTCGGAGATGCCCCCGGAGAATTTATTGTTATTGAAGGCAGTGAACAGAAGAAGGCTGATGATGACGATGCACTTGTTCAGCAGAATGTAGATGAATACAACGAAAAATATGAGTACTTTGTGAATGCAGACCTGAAAAATGGTGATGTTTACAGGGAACTGTGCGAATTCATGGATGTAGAAAACTATCTGGATTTCTTCGCATGGAACATTGCCCTGGACAATTTTGACTGGCCGAACAATAACTTTAAATGCTACAGGTATGTTGCTGCCGACGGTGAAGCAGCAGGAAGTGGCGTATATGACGGCAGGTGGCGTTTCCTTCCGCACGATATGGACTATTCCTATGGCCTGTATGACAGTACGGAAACGCAGGCAAAATACAATACACTTAAAATTGTGATGAATCCTAATCATAACAGATATGCACCTCTCTTTACAAAATTGATGGAGAGACAGGACTGTGCTGATTATTTCCGTGGAAAGACGATTGAATACGTAAACGGTGTTCTTTCGCCCGAAAGCATTACATCGGCCTATGAAGAACTTCATGCAACCAGAAGCGCTGAACTGGAGTTTTTCTACCGTTATCTGAAGCAGCTTAACGGCAAGGGCGACTGGTCTATCTGGAGTGAGGCATATCATTATAAGAATTACGAGGAGCAGATTTACGAATTTGCACAGAAGCGCGGAGAGTATGTCCTTAAGTATATGGAGGAAATACTTGGATAAAAGACGGTGTGGTGATTGATATGCAGGGAAGAGGAATGACAGAGGGGGCACCATGGAAGCACATTATAAGGTTTGCGTTTCCTGTTTTACTGGGCTCACTTCTACAACAGTTATTTCACTGCTGACAACGGTTGTAATATCTGTCCTTATATGGATTTTTTCGGAACCGATAGCGGGGCTGTTCGGACTTGAGGAGGAGGCAATCGTAGCAACCTGTGCTCTGGGAATCCGGGTTGCTGTGACATATCTTTTTCGTTACAGCGCCTTCCTCGGCATATCCATCATATGGTGGAACGGTCTGTTCGGCTTCGGAGTCGGCTTTACCGTCACATGGATATTCTACCTGAGCGGAAAATGGGCGAAAAACAGATAGCTTTTATTTCACGTTGTATCCAATATAGTAATGTAAATTGCGGAATCAGGTCTGTGAAAGGTTCGCTTTTTGTGTATAATAGTATTCACATGGTAAAACCGTGGACTTATAAAATATTTATGTGGAAAAAAGAGGGGAAGTTTGAAAAGTGAAAAATTGCATCAGTAAGAAAAAATTATTACTTGTTTTTATTGTGTTATTTTCAATCGGATGCCTTTCGGCATGCGGGACAAAGGAAAAGGTAATTGAAAAAGATGAGAACGGAAAGTATAAATCCCTGGAGGACTTCTACGCCGCTGGAATGGAGAAAGATAAACTGGAAAAATCACTAAGCCAAGGTATGCTCGATATGTTTGAAAAAACCGCAATAGAGGCTGATGAAAATGAAGTGTATCTGAAATTTTACCTGAAAAAGGACAGTAGTTTTTTGGATGATGACTATAACTATATAAAGCTTGTCGGTGCTATTTATTCATACTATTTGGTACCGCTAAAGTTCAAAGACGTTTCTATGGATGCTGGAAACCAAATGAAAATACACATCGTTGTATATGATTTGGATGATGTCATAAGGTATTCCTGCAAGATAAAGAAGGGAACAACAAAGGCAGAGCTTCGGACGGAACTCAGCGAGTATTATGATTGATAAACCTAAAGGCAGTTTTCGGTATATTTGCCGGGAACTGCTTTTCTATAATAAAAGAAATTAATAATCAGTTATGAAAGGCATGGTTTAAAATGAAATCAAGCAGACGTGAAATTAAATATGCAATGGAGCATTTCAACGAGGTGCATCACACAACCTTAAATCCTGATGGCCCGGGTGTCATCAGAATACATATGGTTCCGCCTGAGGTGAAGGATAAAAGGGTTGAGCCAAGCGTTGTTATCCTGAACGGTCAGGATATTATCCCTATTAATGTTTCATGGAGCATTCTTCTTACGGAATTCATTGAGCAGGTAAACTGTTACAGCGGGAGAGCCGTGACGGATGCGGAGGTAGAAAATATACTTAAAAATACCTGCAGGGGAGTGAAAAAGGTTTATCCGTTTGTTTCGGGAAAGCGTTTGAAAAATGATATTTTCCGGATAATGGACACCTTTAAACGGATTGCCTGCGGCGAGCTGCCTGACGAAGAAATCGGGTTTATGACGCTTGGGGATTATGCTCCGAATATGAAGGCACCGCACAGGATGGACCTTATGGTAAGTGCAATGACAAAGGATGGAAGCTGGCACTGTAATCAGAAATGTGTTCACTGCTATGCGGCCGGCCAGACGCAGTCAGATGAGGAGGAGCTTTCGACAGACGACTGGAAGAGGATTATTGACGGCTGCCGCAGGGCCTGCATTCCACAGGTTACCTTTACAGGCGGTGAGCCTACAATGAGGGAGGATCTGGTGGAGCTCGTTGAGTACGCCAAGTGGTTTGTCACAAGACTGAATACGAACGGAATCAGGCTTACTCCCGATTTATGTGAGAGGCTTAGTAAGGCATCACTTGACAGTGTTCAGATAACCTTTTATTCACATGATGAGGATGTGCATAATTCGCTGGTAGGAGCAAAACGTTACAGTGACACTGTTGCCGGAATTGAAAATGCACTGGCAGCAGGACTGAATATCAGCATTAATACTCCCTTATGTACCCTGAACCGTGATTACGTGGAAACACTAAAATTCCTGCACGGGAAGGGCGTTACCTATGTGACCTGCTCAGGACTGATTACCACAGGCAATGCAGCAAAGGAGGCGTCTGAAAATCTTCAGCTCACGAATGCGGAAATACGTGAAATCCTTAAGGAAAGCGTGGAATATTGCTACTCAAACGGTATGGAAATAAGCTTTACTTCTCCGGGCTGGGTGGATGATGTTTTTTGCAGGGAGCTTGGTATCACCACACCGAATTGCGGAGCCTGCTTAAGCAATATGGCTGTTACTCCGGGTGGAAATGTTGTTCCCTGCCAGAGCTGGCTGTCCGGGCCGGTTTTAGGCAACATGCTTAAGGATGAATGGAAGGACATCTGGAACAATCCCGAATGCCGGGAAAGAAGGAAGTTTTCCTCACAGTCCAGATGTGAATGCCCCTTAAGAATAATTAGAAACGGAAAATGAAGGGAAACCATATGAAAAATAAATTAAAATTCTTTTTGGCTTTTATAGCTGTTTTATTTACAATCCCCTTTTTCAGTGAGGAAGTTCAGGCAAAGAAGCTTGATGAAATCCTGAAATATACGATTGATATCAATGTGAATCCTGACGCAACCCTGAATATGAAGTACCATATTGAGTGGAAGGTGCTTGATTCGACCAGCGAGGGACCGCTGGAATGGGTAAAAATCGGTATCCCAAACAAGCATTATGTAAATTATAAGGCACTGTCAAATAATACAATAAAAAAGATTTCCTACAGCACGTCAGGCGGCTCCTATATCAGGCTTGACCTCAACAGAAAATATAAAAAGGATGAGGTCGTAACAATGGAATTTGAACTCAACCAGGACTATATGTATGAGATGAATAAGCTGATACAGGGTGAGACAGTTTATGAATTTACTCCGGGCTGGTTCGATGATATTGATGTTGATAATATTGTTGTGCGCTGGAACAGTGATAAGGTTGAAAGCCATTCTGCCGCTACCGTGGAGGGTGACTATCTGGTATGGCGCCGTTCCCTGAAGGCAGGCAGCAAGATGAATATTTCAGTCACTTATAAAAACGATGCCTTCAGCTTTAACACATCCAAGACGATTGAAAAAAGCTCATACAATAATAATCGGTTTATTGGAATTGTATTTGTCGGAATTATTATGCTGACCTTGGTTATAATACTTAAATCCTCGGAGCGTTATAAAAACGGTTCCGGTTTTACTTCGGAGACAAAGATTACAAGAAAAAGGGTCGAGTATTATGCCAATTGTCCAAGCTGTAGTGCACCAAGGGATGACGGCAGGGAAAACTGCCAGTTCTGCAGACGCAGTATGATAAAAAGTGAGGAAATCGTTGAAGAAAAGGATGTGCCTGAGGATATCAGAGAGAAGGATACCGATGGCGTGTACGCTTCCTACCCGGGCTCGGATATTTATTACAGGGTTCATGTTACCAAAACATATGTCCCTTCAAGAGGAAGATCTACAGGAGGCCATTCGGGCGGCTGCGCCTGTGCCTGCGCGTGTGCGTGTGCCTGTGCGGGCGGTGGCCGTGCCGGCTGTACAACAAAGGACTTTTACAATACAAATCTTAAGCTCAGCCAGATTGAGAAAAAAGTGCGATAAATGGTTTATACATTATTGCTACGCACTTACACCTTCGGAGCCTTCACATCCGCACCTGTCTTTACGGTTCTGGCGTAGTACCCGACGCTGAGGTCATTGATATTAGAATGGCTTACGGTTACGCCGTAGTCCCGGCTGATTTCGTAGGCGAGCTCGCCGAATC
>JAZQNG010000026.1:0-10236 GCA_045627205.1 Lachnospiraceae bacterium | reverse complement strand
TTGCACTCACCTTCTGTGTAGGCTTTGGCGTTGCAGTTGGCTTTATGACAGGTGTCGGAGTCACCTCAGCCTTTTCCTCCAATGGTATATAGAGAATTATTTCCCAAGGCGCAACTTTTTCATTCAAATGTGAAAGATAATAGGTAAAGGTATTTGTTTTTCCTGCCTTAAAGCCTCCCGGAAGAGTTGTTTCATTTATTGCCTTTGTCGTCCAAATACCATCAGCATTTATTCTTTTCTTTTCCTCTTCAACCATGGCAAAATCCGAATTCACATTCGAAAGTCCAAGCATTCCGATAAGGTTTTTTGAATAGTTTTTAAGATATTTGGGTACATATGTCTTCTGTTCCTTTTTATAATTACCTGAAACAGACGCTGCCGGAGTATATTTTTTCCCTTCAATTAAAAGCTCTGCCGGAACAGTCACATTCCAGCTTTCATCAAAGCCTTTCTCTACAGATTCCGTCCTTACAATGCTTCCATCAGGTAGATGATATGCAACTATACAGCTGCACCTTCTTGAATACGGCACCTGTACGTTAAGACACTCCTTTTGTGAGGAATGTGTTTTTTCCGTATCATTCCACCAGAGCTTTAATAAATCATTATAAACATAATAAGGACTGTTATTTACTACCCTATTATCCTTATGCCAGGCATCTGCCGCTGCGGAATTAATGTCCGTTCCTCCGGCAACCGCAAATACGTGATGAATATATATCTTTCCTGTAACGCCTTTTTTGGCCGCTCTGTTAATCAGATCATAAAAAATCTTTCCGTCGAGTACATAAGAAGTTGTGATATACCCGTTAATATCAGGTGTTTTATCTTCATACCAGTAAAAATCCTTTCCCGCAAAGTCAGCCTCATTATAATCTGAGCTTGAACCATCTGCAGATACAAGACGCTTTTCACTTATTTCAGGGTCAAGGCCCGACAGATCCGTATTTAAATCTGCCTCTCCGATTGAAATTATAAAATACTGGGTATAATACCTTATTCCGCTTCCTGTTGTATAATGTTTCTTTCTATATGTGATCTGACCGTATTCTCCCTGACGCGGTCTATATTCTATCTCAGACGTTGAATTTATGGTATACTTCACAACCTCTTCATCAGCTGCAGATACATAAGACAGATTGTTTATCAGAGGTGAAAAAAGCTCAAAAATGAGTACAAAAATAAGAATAAGAGAAATCTTTTTTCCTCTTACACCGGAAAATGCTATTAATTTATGCAAAGAAAGCCTCCTTTACACGGCAAACGGGAATTTAACCAGCCAGGGATAAATCCCGGTATAATCAATCATTATGTCACGTGAAGTCTGCGAACAGCAAAAGCATCTGTACTGATCTACAGAGCCTGTAGAATTGGGATAAAAGTCAATCCACTGTCCCATTTTATACTTTAAATATTTATCTCCAAATATAAGCCTTGTATAAATATCCCCGCTTTCATATGTCTTCTTTACAGGATACATATAGCCGTTTTTCTTATCAGAATCATCGGCAATGTCACCCTTTTCCAGCGGTATATCCGACAGAATCCGGATATGTGCATAAAGCTTACAGTTATACTGACCGTCACACCAATAAACAGCAGATGAATCTGCGGCTACCTTATCGCATTCTATAATTGTTTTGTTCCTTTTGCAGTTTTCTATGTATTCATCCACGGCCTTTTCACCAAGATACATGGTCATTACGCTTTTCCATTCTTCATTTTCATCAATTGTTTTATAATTAACGTTAAATGCATAGCTGTAAAACTCAATTGATGAGGCAACCAATTCATCTACAACAGTATCATTCCTGTCTTCAGGAGAAAATTGTCTGCCCTTCTGTTTAAAGTCCTCACCCGGATATTCAAGACTGTTAAACTCTTTAATCTCACGTGGAAAAACCAAAAAGAAATTATTCATCTGCATTCTTTCCTTCAGTGTCATACCTGCAAGCTCAAGAAACCAGCTGCCATCAGTCTGCTTTCCCATACAGCTGAAGCCGGTTTCATAATAGGAATTTGGAAATGAATCCAGAATATACGGATAAAGCTCTGCGTTTTTAGGAAGCTTTTTGGTCCTTATCAGCTGAAAATCTTCAGAAAGCCGATATCTTTCCTTTTCGCCTGTCAGCTGTAAAAGCATATTCTTTATTGCACTTCCCTTCGCCTTGTCTGATGGTGAAAGCATACGTGAGGTATCATAGCTGTTTACATAGCTGCCCTTCATATAGCCATATATATATGCCTTGGCAAACCACTCTCTTTTATTCTTATCAGATATTTCACTGATATCAGATATCCTGTTTTCCATAACAAACTGAACATCCTCTTCAGATACAGGCCAGTACAGAAGCTCATGTGCCTTGGCAAGCGCTATTGCAGCGAACGCATTAGAAACCTTTGAATCCAGCTTTTTAAGTCCCGCTTTATCAACAAGTTGAAGCTTTACAGCAGCAGCAAGTCTTGCTGCTTCAGAGGTCTTTACCTTATACTTTCTCTTATATTTTTTTACCTGCTTTGAACCTATGACAGAATTTCCAAGCCTTGTTTTCCCCGATGAATATACCTTGAATTTAAGCTTTTCACCATCAAATGTTCTTTTACCTGCAATTGTATCAACCAAGGAACAGATAAAGTCCTTTTTTGTCATATATCCTGAGGCTGAAGCAGAGACAGGACAGCCGGCCAGCTTCAGATTTAAGCATAATGCAAGCAGAACAGCCAATGCACAAAATACCGCCTTGCACTTAAAAAACGCAAAACTTTTTTTATTCTGATTCATTTTTAATTATCTCCTCTTTTCGTATCGTCTATTCCTATCTTCTTTTCCTATTTTCTTTTTCTATTTTCTTTTCCTATCTTCTTTTCTTATCTTCTTTTCCCATCTTCTTTTCCACTTTTCTTTTCCTATTCTGCTTCCCGGAGCATTGCATTTGAAACCGTAAAACAGTTGAACACCTCATTTGTCCCGGGAATTGGATAGCCCTGGAAAAAAGCCACAAAGGAAACTCCGTCAAAGGCGCGTAAATAAATGCTGCCATCTTCAGCAGGAACCGAAAAGCTATAGCTTATACCCATACTTTCAGCATTTGAATTATGCCTGTTACAGTAATATTCCATTATGCTTTCAAGTCTTTGTGACATAACTGCATGCCTTTTTTCCTCAAACGCTTCAGGATTATCAAGTATAGTCTTATAATTCCTTGTGTTACGGCTGATATTCATAAAATCACTGTCGGAATAATATTCATAAGCCTCATTTTTTTCACCAAGTATTCCGGATGAATCATATACAGCAGCCCTTCCCTTTCCCTTAAAGCGAATCAGGAAATCCGTAGCGCAATAGCCCTTCGGGGCTGTCTCTTCATAAAACAAATAGCTGAATTTTTCTGATCTTTTACATTCTACTTCCCTCCCGTCTGCAGTATCCTCCACATCCTCATACCAGACATACACCCCCTCATCATCGGTTACTGCAATAAAAGGAACATATAATTTAAGCCTTTCCCTCTGATACGGAGAATCAATTATGCCAAGATCAGCATATAATGAATCAAAGAACGAATCTATTGACTTTGACAGATACAGCTCAGCCTCCTCCGGTGAATAGCCTCTCAGACTTTTTACAGCCGCATCTACTGCCTTATCAAATACACGGTCTGTCCTTTGCGAAAGCTGCCTCATATATTCATTCTCGCCCATTTCAATCTCCGCAAGAAACATATACGCCAGAAAAAAGCAGGCAAAAACAATACTAAAATGATAAATTTTCAATTCAAAATCCTCAATCTATAAGTTAGTATCAACTAACCGTTTAACTTTTCTGATTTACTTATCCGGTTTTATCTTATCCGATTTTTTCTTATCCGGTTTTTTCTTATCCGGTTTTATTTATCCGATTATATACATCCGGCTTCAGATACTGTGATGATAGCCTGTAACCCTGTGCGAATAGCAGATAAAAGACTTTTCATTCGGAAAAAAGGTGTTTATTTCCATGCCATTATCAAAAATAAGCTGCGCCTTTAATACGGCACCCTTTTCCATTTCAAACATTCCTTTATCATATATCAGTGGCAAAATATCACCCTCCGTCATCAGTTCATTCTCAAATAAATAATCCAGACTAAGCTTAAAGCTTCCCATATCTGACGGAAGTCCGTAAATATAGGCTTCATAACTGTTTTTTCCGATATATCCTTTTTCACAGACATTTGTTACAAATTCACCGGTCATTTTTTCAACGAAAATAAGTTTATTTCTTTTCTCAAGCCCCAAAGCCCAAACAACCGGTACAATCAGTAAAATACATGCAGCAATAATAAAATCCGTAAAATCACCTAAACTATTCATTTCCTATATCACCTTCACACCGTAATTCACGGCAATATCTGCCAAACGCCTCCATATCAGCGGAAATACTGCTTTGGGAACATTTACTGAATACATTGATATATTTTTCCGGTATTTCTGATGGCGGCATACCGCAACAAAGAAAATGCGAAATATTCATCATGTTGTTATAGGCTATCAGATCCCTTTTATCCGCCCTGCATTCCCTAAATTGTCTTCCGTCACAATGCGGGCTTTTGCCAAGCAGATTAATTGCTCCAAATATAAGCCCGAATATTGCATATGGAGAAATAATTATAAATGTCCTGATACCTGAAACCACCCCATAAACTGCCACTATCAGTCCGCTGAGCAGATTTACCACACCACCGCCAAGAAGCAGCAGAAACGGATTCCTGTCCGGATTATCGCTATACATGATACACTGCCCAAGAGGAAGGAATTTATCGGATATAATACAGATTCCCGTATCGATTTTTAATATCCTGATACCAAAGAAACGAATCTGGCTGAAGCTATATCCGCTTATCAATCCTCCAAGCAAATGGCCTGATTCATGAAGCAATACAGTAATAATTAAAGACAGAATCAGATTAATAAATTCAAATAAAACTAATACCAATACAGCTGAACTCATATTATCCTTGTAAATTCAATGACAGAAAGCCTTCCATCAGTAAGATATTTTCTATTTACCGAAAATTTGCCGTCTATGGCCATTTCAAACGAAGGAAGGGATTTCAGGTTATATTCATCTTTATCAATATAAAGATCACGGCTGCCATAATAATTCCGGATGACAACATCAGCCTCAAGCCTGTCTGTCATCAGATACGCCAGGATATCCTCAGCACAATATATATCCGGTAACATAAACATGCTTTCCTGTGCTTCATAGGCCATTGACGTATCTCGGGATGAAATTGAATTTACACTGTCTGATGCCGAAAGCACCTCTGCATCTAAATACATATACAATGAAACCGACACGCAGAAAACAATAACCGCAAAGCCCAAAAACAATGCGTCCTTTATACTTTCCATCCTGTAATATATTCCTTTCCATAGGTCGGTCCGGAAATCAGGAAATTTGCAAGTGACGCCGCAACCGATACAGTAGCCGGCCTGATTTTAACCGTTAGAGAAGCATTCCCCGTTAGACAAAATCCCTCTCCGCCATAAATCAAATCCAGCAGTTCATCCGTATATAAAACCTGATAAATATCCTCACCGTCTTCCGTCACAAGATGCTCTGCTGAAATTAAATCTATCTCATATACTGTGCCGGTTCCATGAAGCCTTCTGCAAAAGCGCTCATATTCCTCCTGAGAAATCCTTCCACTATATCCCGCTTCCTCAACAAATTCATCTGCTATTATTTCAGCCAGACGGATAGCAGCATTATCTGAACCTATAGCAGCATTTCTCAAGGGGATAATGCATAACATAAGAATAGCCAGCATACCTGCAAAAAATCGTCCTATTTCCATACTGCTCCTATTTGGTTATTCCAATATATTCTATAAACCGGGACAGACCCACGGCATAGCCTGCCCCCCACAAAAAAACATATCAATGCTGCGTAAACTCAATATTTACCACCAGCCCGTTTGAATTCTTCCTTACCTTTCCCCTATAGGAAGCATTCTCATTTATATGCTTTTTATCTGTTATATCCTTTTCCTGAGACGAACCTGAATACTGCTGTCCCGACGGTGTAATCTGTGTTCCGTCAGACGCTGACACAACCGTCTTATTCCCTGAATTACTATAGTTTGTACCGGACATATCCTCCTTGGTTATTACAGTAACTGAAATATACTCTGTCTGACACATTTCATTAATTACTGAAATAACCTTATCGCCCGATACATCCAGGGCATCATACATTGTTGCCGTAATCTCTGAATAATCGCTCATCAGCTGGGTATACTGTGTTGTACCGCCATTAATTGTTGATTTGGATGAATTGGCCATATATAGTGCCAGTGCAGACAGAATAACAGCAATAATAACCGTTACTGCAAGCACAAGTCCTTTAACACCTATTTCAATATTATTTCTCTGAAAAACATATTCAGGATAAATGCCTGAAAACATATATGTATCCTTTATATCTTCTGTTCTGTTCATAAAACATTTCCTTTCAAATATTAATCATATTTTAGTAAATATCACCTGTGTGATTATTCCATTTTTGTTTTTTACAATCTTACATTTAAATTGAGAACCCGGTTTTATATAATGTGATGACTCTGAATCCCTCAGCCTGTCAATATAAGACCCATCCGAATAGGTATAAGAGCCCCCGGCCCATTTAATTTCAATACTGAAGGGGCCGCTCTCTCCCGCCTGAAATTCGCCAAGATGCTTTTTGTAAAAATTTACAACATCTGCACCTTTACAGGTAAGTCCATCATATTGCATAATTTCATTTTCAAGTATTTCCTGAGTTTTAGATACAAGCTGATTTCCAGCCACATCAGATAGCTTTTGCGCATCCTTGAACCGTGCAATCATAATTGATATCAATACAACCGATAAAACAACACCGGCCGCCAGTAGCAGTGCCTGGGGCGCAACATCAAAGCAATTGCGCTGTAATTCAGCACGCTGTATATCCTTATTCATAATCAACCTCCAAATTCTATATAATCAGAGTCCATACTGCTTCCACTGACTACCGGGCAAGCTGCGTAAGCTCTGACTGATACGAGTTAAAAATCTGAACAGAGCGGATCATAAACGGACATAATAAGTACCCGAACACAATAAGTCCTCCCGGCAAAATTGCAATCAGTGAGCCAAGCATTCCCTCATTATCCAGAAGTATTTTTCTCTCCAGCTTTCTGTTTTCCTTGAAATTTACAATTTCTGATGATATCTCCTCAAAAGCATCCTCTATGCCCATTTCATCAACCATCATAAAACAGTCAACTATTTTCCTAAAGCCAGCATACTGTTCGTTTGAATATAATCTTTCAAAGGCTTCAATATCGGAAATACTGAATTCATTGATACATTGGCGTATTGCAGGTTTAAATATTTCCGCAAAAATCTCCATTTTTTCAAGTATATCCATCGAGGATATACCGGGAACCTTTTTCAGCATATGTATAAGACTCTGGAACTGCATAACCTCATCCTGCATACGGTTTTCCGTAAGCAGGAGTCTGAAGGAAATAACAAGTGACGGATAAAAAAAACAACAGAATCCAAAAAGAAGTGACAAAAGCAAATCGAATAAATTCATTTTCTCACTGTTATATAAGTTCACCCTTCTCATGATTTCCTTAGCCGTAGCTGCAGCAATTTCATCAGTTCTGATTCCCTGCTCCGATAAAAGCTGTACCTCTAAAACAGCTTCATCAGGATAGATTTCATTTTCAGTATAAAATCCGACATACTGCGGTATGACTCTTTCCATTGCCGAAATCTGTCTGCCGTCTGCGAACGTGGATAAATTTGATACATCGCTTACATCCTCACACAAAATAATTCTATTTTCATAATGTCCTGCTGCGCAGATAATGAGTAAAGCAAGCATACCTGTAAAAAACCAAAGAAGCTTGATCATATATAGTGTTTTAACAGAATATTTATCACACAGACGCTTTAGTTTATCAGCCATCCGCTCCGACCTGGTATAATTTCGTTCAATATACAAATCAAGTATTTTACAGAATGGGAAAAGTGATGCGGTTTTTTCAGCAAGGAAATGCTTACGCCTGTCTGCCTCATCTCCTTCACGCAGTCTGAAAACTGCATTATAACAGATAAACGTAATACAAAGCAGAAGCAGCTTAAGAAGCATGCCTGTATATCCAAAATAAAACGTATAAAGGGATGGTATTGTGTCCGCCCCCCATATGGCAATATAGGGAACTGCGATTACAGGCAGTCCTGCCGTCAGGGACAGACCTGCAAAACGGTGTCTCCGATCTTCGATATACCTTATATCCTCAAGAACATCCGACCGAAGCTGCATAAGTGAATTCAAAAATACAGAACCGTCTTCATCACATATGTCACCGTTTTCTTCGACCAATACACATAGGGAAAGAAGAAGCTTCAGGTACTTATGATAGCCTGCATTCATATAAACAGTAATTGCCCGGTCCCTGTCTTCGGCACATATACAGTCATAAAGCTGTGTCCCATGACCCTTAATCGTAGTAACCGAGGCATTTATTGCATCACAGACAGCCTCCCTGATTGCCCCGTCCTGATAATAATAGTGCTTAATATTGGAAATAAATTCATCCAAAGCCTTTAAAAACCTGATATTGAGACGTGCCGTATCCTTTGCCGTTATTTCAGCAGATAAAATATAGATAATAAGCAGAGCAGTCAGAAAAGTATACAGTGAAGGATTCAGTCCAAACAAAAGGCAAAAGGAAATAACGACAATTAAAAGGATTTTACCTATAAGTCTGACTGTCAGATATGAAATCTCCGTTTTATCACCATAAAAGAGCATTTCAAAGCGTCTGAAGTAAGCTCTGAATATTCTTCCTATAACCGGAATTTCCTCAAAAAAATCATACAGGCGAAGATACCGTTCCTTAATACCCAACGCCCCCCATCATCTCATTTAATGCACCATTCAAAAGCTTAACTGCCTGCATACCGAGTTTTTCTGACAAACGCCTGCAGGTATATTCTGAAAGAGTTGCACAGACGCGGTACTGAAGACTGTCCTTATCGAATTCAATTATGTTTTCAGTCCTATAGGCATGACGGTCGGTTCTTCTCCTGAAATACTCCTTGGTTGCACTGTTAATCTCATCGGGGTATGACAGCTGTCCATCCGGTATTATTTCTGTAATCCTTTCGATATAAAACCTACCCTCAATATCATGCACCATATGTACATCAAAATTCAAAATATCCACCACCTGCTTTTCCGCAACCTCCACATTATTTATACCGAATTCGGTAACCAGTGCATTCCGAAGATACTCTATAAGCTTTTGCGTTGTTTCATGATGCAGTGTTGTTACGGCCATCCTTGAACCGGATTGCGCAACCTGAATATATGCTCCTGCAATTTTAGGTTCATTCACCTCTCCGACAATCAATATATCCGTATCCATTTTTTTAGTACCCGTAATAATATCATAAATACTGTAATTTCCTCTTTCCTGCATAACATGTATATTTCTTTCCGGATAAACATTATTAATATTCAGTTCAAATGACGATTCTGCAACCCTTATTGTATACTGAGGATTCATAAAACCGACAAGTGCCTTAAGAAGTGTTGTTTTACCGCCACCCATCGGTCCCGAAATAACAAAATTTAGTTCACCCATGGTAATGTATTTTAAAAGCTCAATAACAATTTCCCTGTTTTTATGAACCAGAAGATTTTCAATTTTTTTGGCATCTGCAGACATAAATTTTCTGATGTAAAATGCCCATCCGTCTGAAACAGGCGGCCTAGCCACAACAACTCTTGAACCATTTTTAAAGGTTCCGTGAAGTATGGGATTCTTCTGACTCAAGGTGGTTTTTGAATTATATCTGTAAATGTTTTTAACAACTCTTTCCAGTGTCTGCTCCTTACCGAAGGAAAGGAACTTCATTCTGATAAGCTTTCCATGCAGAACACAGTAAATAGTGTCATAGCCACGACTTGTGTTTTTTTCGGCACTTTCCGATTCACTAAGCTCAAGCAGATAATTATACTCCACTCTTGTCTTACCGCCCACACCGGCTGAAACACCGTCCAGAGCCTCATCCATAATCAGAATATCTGCGCAGTCATGACCGAATAGCTTCTGATAGCATCTCTGAACCACAGTATCAAGCCTGTCATTATAATTACCGTAATTATTTAAATTCCGATAGGCCCTGACAATATCGTCTTCATCAATTATA
>JAZQNG010000025.1:0-13461 GCA_045627205.1 Lachnospiraceae bacterium | reverse complement strand
TATTAAAAAACTTTTATTTTCGGAAATCAAATCTGTATCTAACCGATTTGCTGATTTCTGTATGTCTGCAGGAAAAGATTTTACTAGAAATCGTAAAATCTCATTTGAAACTGTTCTCAAGACTATTATAGGTATGGAATCAGGCAGTCTTACAAATGAACTTATTGATGCTTTTGGAATAAGCCCAGATATGCCATCTGCATCAGCCTTCATCCAACAACGTAACAAGGTTAAAGCAGAAGCTTTTAAGGCTGTTTTTGATGGCTTTACGTCTAATCTCATTAACGAAAAAAATGATATACTACGTATCCTAGCAGTCGATGGATCAGATCTTCAAATTGCTACAAATCCTGATGATCTATCTTCATATCACCCAGGTACAAATGGCCAAAAACCTTATAATCTACTTCACCTTAATGCTCTGTTTGATTTGAAGCACAAAATATATACAGATGCTGTGATTCAAGGACGCATGGATTTGAATGAGCATAATGCATTACAAGAGATGATTGACAGGTCAAACATTAGAAAAGCTTTAGTGATAGCAGATCGTGGCTATGAATCGTACAATAACATGGCCCATATACAAGAAAAAGGATGGTTTTTTCTGATTAGAATTAAAGATGGTAAAACAGGCATAAAAGAAGGTCTGACACTTCCTAATATTGATGAGTTTGATGTGAAAATTTCTCTTAAAATCACACGTAGACAAACTAAAGAAACAAAAGAATTATTTAAGGATAAAAATCACTATCGATTTTTGCCAAGCACTGCAACATTTGATTATCTGCCCTTGAAATCCAAAAAACATGACCCAATACAGTTCTACATGCTTAATTTTAGGATTGTTAGATTTAAGGTCACTGATGATTTATATGAAACAGTACTTACGAATTTAGACGCAGATACTTATCCTTCTGAAACATTAAAGGAGTTGTATGCTTCACGCTGGGGAATTGAAACTTCCTTCCGAGACTTAAAATATACGATAGGAATGCTTGATTTTCATTCAAAAAAGGTGATGTGTATCCATCAAGAAATCTACGCCCATCTGATAATGTATAACTTTGCAGAAATGATTACCTCGCACGTAGTCATCAAAAAGAAGCAAAGAAAATACACTTATAAAGCCAATTTCACCGTTGCGGCACATATGAGTAGATTATTCTATCAAGGAAAAACAACATCACCTAATTTAGAAACCATTATATCGCAAAATATAATACCTGTAAGACCTGATAGGCATCGTGAGCGAAAACTAACATCAAAAAACTTTCATGGTTTCCTATATAGAGTAGCATAATTTCAACACAATAGAATAATTATTTTGAGACAGATGAGAATCTGTCTTATTTGAGTTCCATAAAAAGAGAAAAGCAGGAAAGCATTTAGGCCTTCCTGCTAATTTCCATTTAGTCCGCCTCTTTCACAATGTTAACTTAATGACATTGGTCCCTCTCCGACTCTTTTTTTTTGTCAGTTAGATTTGCTATACAAGAAAATACATCACCTGGGGATTTACCATTTTAAAATTTAATGTTATAATAACGCAAGTTTTTTCCGATATAGTATTATGGTTATTATTTCAGGCCGGCTGCGGAATTACCGTTTAAGGCCTGTCGTTAATGCATTTTATGGAGTATTCCGGGAAGGACGGTGCTGCCTATGAAATTATCCGGCAGATATATGGTTCACGTAATTGCTTCGGACAAGGTGCTTATTCCTGCCGAACAGAAGGTGCTCAACCTGAACAGCATCATAAAGCTGAACGATACGGGAGGCTTCATTATAGAATGCCTGCAGAACAATATCAGCTATGACGGGCTGTTAAAAAGGCTTACGGAAAAATATCGTCCCGAGAATGAATCGGAAGCCCGGAGCCTGAAGGAGGATCTGGATGTTTTTCTGAAGCAGCTTGAAGAAAAAGGTATGCTGGAGCAGGAATGAATACATTAAATTCAGACTGTATAAAATATCTGTTTTTGTAATATTAATTCTATCATTTTGGTTAGGACTATATTATTTTGGCAATTAATATTGACTTTTCCCGGAAACCATATATGATTAGAGTAGATTTTTATTACGTATTGAACTAATTTGATATCTAATAAAGGAATAGTAGAGAATTTCAAGAAGGAGAACAGAAATGGTTGATTACACAAAACCCGAAATGAGTTATGTTGGTAGTTTAGCTGAGGGCGTATATGCTGACAGCGGCAAGCCCGAGAAGAATGATTGGCGCGTTATTACCGAATACAGAGGCCACAACAGCGGATCGCATTCCGAGCTGTGGATCAATGCCCACAACAACGGCAAGAAGTCAGGTACAACAGTAAAGATGCACTTCCATACCGATGCCTTCAAGTTCCTGTCCGTAGGTCCTACAGGCGACAACAAAATCACAATTTCAAATATTACCGAGAATTCCTTCGATATTACCTGGATCGACGCATTCAATCCCAACCAGGATATCGCATTTATTGTTCAGTTTGTTATTCAGAACAGCCCCTACGGCGGTGCTGCATGCCCCTCAGGCGATACTACAACACCCAGTGCCGTATTCTGTACGGATGTACAGGCATTCTGATTCGCACCGCACGGCCTGTTGAAGTTGCATCAGTACGGGTAAAAGAGAATATTTTTGAATTTACTGCCTAATCAAAATGATTAGGCATTTTCTATTATAGGTTGAAAACAGTACCGTTTCCGTGTTAAACTATAGTCAGTAAATATACCTTAAGGTGGGATTTTCCGTTGGAAAAGGGTGTTAAGCATTACGTTAAAAAGGTCAAAAAAGAGGGACTGCAGGTGATTACCGGGCGTCTGAAATGGGTATACCGCTACGCGAAGCCGCATAAAAAGGCTATCGTGGCATATACCCTTGTCGGCATGTCCGGAATTGTTGTTTCACTTATCAGCAGTCTGGTCTCCAGGGACCTCGTCGACATCATCACCGGGCATAAAACCGGAGAGCTTGTTTTCACATTCTGCTGCATGATAGGAACGACACTCGGCAGCACGCTCATCGGTCAGCTTGCCTCCTACATTTCGACAAAGCTCAGTCTTAAGGTTGACAATAATATCAAGGCGGAAATCTTTGATGAAATCATGACCTCCGACTGGGAGTCCCTGACGCAGTACCATTCCGGCGAGCTTCTTGTCCGTTGGAGTTCAGATGTTTCGACCGTTTCCTCCGGTATACTGAACATGGTCCCGAACCTTATTATCATGCTGTTCCGCTTCTTTTCCGCCCTGTTCATGGTTTTGGTAAACGATGCCTCCTTCGCCGTATTCGCACTGCTTGGAGTTCTTCTGAGCATTCTTACCTCCAGGGAAGCGATGAAACGTCTTCAGAAAACAAACCTGAATTCCATGGAGCTCAATGCAAGGATGTCCACCTTCAATCAGGAAACCTTTTCGAATGTCCAGAATGTCAAGGCCTTTGATATGCTCCCGCTTTATTCAAAGCGGCTCCGCGTGCTGCAGAAGGAATATACCGAGGTGAGCCTGCATTATCAGAAGAATGCCGTATTAAATGCCATTATGCTCACGATTGTATCGATGATAGTATCCTATTCCGCGCAGGGATGGGGCATTTACAAGGTCTGGAGCGGTGCCATTACATATGGAACAATGGTTATGTTCCTTCAGCTCACATCCGGTCTCAGCAGCTCGGTGACGAACCTGATAAGCCTTGTTCCTCAGGGCATTTCACTGATGAACTCCGCAAAGCGTCTGATGGATGTCACGCAGCTTCCCAAGGAGGACTATTCCCACCGCGAGGAGGTCCGCGAGTTTTACAATGCCCATAAAACAGATGGCATCGGTATCGCGATACGTGACGTGGCATATGCATACAATCAGGGTGAAACTGTATTTGCAAAGGTCAACGCCGAGGCGCATCCGCACGAGGTTATCGCCTTTGTCGGCCCTTCAGGCGAGGGAAAAACAACAATGCTGCGCTTTCTGCTGGCCATTATCCGGGCAAAGGAGGGCAAGGGGTACATCTGTCCCGGCAATTCCACTCCGGAAACCGACGACAGCTGCATGCCTCTGACGGCCTCGGCGCGCCAGCTGATTGCATACGTTCCCCAGGGTAATACAATGTTTTCGGGTACAATTGCTGAAAATATGCGAAATGTTAAAGAAGATGCAAGTGATGAGGAAATAATAAATGCATTAAAGCTCGCCTGTGCCTGGAAGTTCGTTGAACGGCTTCCGAATGGTATTAACAGCGAGATAAAGGAGCATGGCGGCGGTTTTTCCGAGGGACAGGCACAGCGTTTATCAATCGCGCGTGCGCTGGTCCGTAAATCACCGATCCTGCTGATGGACGAAGCCACCTCTGCACTGGATTCAGGCACACAGATGGAGGTTTTGCGGAATATCATGACCGATGATTATCCGAGAACCGTCATCCTCACAACGCACAGGCCCAGGGTTCTGGACTATTGTACAAGGGTTTACTCCATTCACGACTGTCAATGCACGATGCTTAGTGAGGATGAGGTGGAAAAACTGATTAGGGAGGCTTAAATATCAGATACGGCAGCAGGTAAAATCAAAGCCGCCTTTCCCGTCTGTTTTCAGAATAATGTATGATGGCATGCCATCCCTTGGCTTCGATATGCTGCCGGGATTTACAACACTGTAGTTTCCATCATGCTGAATATACTGACAATGGGTATGACCGTATAAAAGCAGGTTATACCCATTCATTTTTGCTATACCCATAAGCTCTGAAGGACTATGGTACGGCAGGCGGTTGCCATGCTCCATATGGATTTTTTTGCCTTCAAGCTCAAATTCGGCTACGCTGCTTCCGCCCGCGAAAAAATCGCAGTTGCCGACTACGCCGCGCACCCGGCAGTGTAAAATCGAGGCGAAATAATCAAAATCCCTCGCCCCGTCGCCACAGTGCAAAACCATATCAAGGTTTTTTTCTTTTTTGGCAATCAGCTCTATGTTGTCCGTATCACCATGTGAATCACTGATAATAAGAATTTTCATGCTATTCCTCGTGCCATATATGTATTTTCATTCCAATCTGCAGGCTGCGTCCAACCGAAGAAGCTGTTGATGGGAAGACAAGATACGCGTTACTGTTTGACTATGAATAGTAACGGACATGCTGCAAAGCGGATACCGATGCTTCCGGGTCTGTCCCCAATGTAGAATTTTATTAAATAAGGTCCGTCCCCAATGTAGAATTTTGTTAAAAAAGGTCCGTCCCCAATGTAGAAAGGAGGGTTTTGGCCTTCATGAGGGCTTTGCCGCGGTGGCTGATTCTGTTTTTTACTTCGGGCAGGAGTTCGCCGGAGTTGCAGCCGTATTCGGGTACGTACATAATAGGGTCGTAGCCGAAGCCGTACTTTCCCTTTGCCTCGTAGGCAACACTGCCCTCGAAGGTGTCGCGGACAACCTCACAGCGACCGTTAGGGAAAACACAGGCTATTGCAGCGACAAATCGGGCCGCACGGAGTTCGTCCGGTACACCCTGCATGCGGTCAAGTATATTCTGGTTTTTGATTTCATAGGAGGTGTCAGTCCCCATATAGCGTGCCGAAAAAATGCCGGGTTCCTTGTTCAGGTAGTCTACCTCAAAGCCCGAATCATCGGACATTACAATGGCATCGTCATAAACGCCCTTTTCCCTTGCCAGGTCCGCTATGGCCTTTGCCTTCAGGATTGCATTTTCCTCAAAGGTCGTGCCGGTTTCCTCGACCTCTGTTTCCAGTCCTGCCTCCTTCATTGATATGATTTCATAGGGGAGTCCCTCCATAATCTGCTTTACTTCACGGAGCTTTCCCATATTTCCTGTTGCAAAAATAATAGTTTTCATGCTTTTTGTCTCCTATGTCATTTCATTAGTGCTCTTCAATAAATTAATATACCCATTATAACCTCGGACGCTAAATCTATCAAGGTGCTAATGGGTATAATGAAATGTATTGTTTATTTATTTATTTTTCTATCACGATAATCCTCTTAAACTTGCCTGTATTTTCAATCACAGGCTCTATATCGCTGAGTCTTATCTGCATTTCGATATTGTTAATGGAGGCTGTATGCTCAAGGCGTGCGGTCAGCCTTTCATACTTATCCTTACGGACTGCCTCATCAGGTATACGCAGACGTACTTCAACCGAATTCCCGTTTATTACAAGCTGGTGGTCGGCCATTCCGTTGAAAAGGTCGTTCAGCATCAGCTCAAAGGTAAAATCCGTAAGCTGGACAGTTTTCCCGTCCCTTGCCGTAAACGGAATACGCATCAGCTCGCGGCCTATTACCTCAATCCACTTGCTTTTACGTCCGCAGCCGCATCTCTCACTGTGGATAATGCACCTGTCGTTCAGCTGATAACGGATAAACGGAGCTGATTTATTCCAGAGATTCGTAATCAGCAGGCAGTCAGAGGTTTTCCCGTCCTCGACAGGGTGAAGCTTTTCGTCTGCAGCCTCCACGATAACATCGCGCAGCAGATGGTAATGCCCGTTTACACACTCACCGCCTATCTCTCCCGCCTCAGTGCTGCTGTAGGAGGTGAAGGTCTGACACTTAAAAACACTGCGGATCCTTTCCTTTGCTTCATCGCTGTATTTCGTTCCGATAGCGACGAAATATTTTGTATTGATCCTCAGTCTGCCGCTCTCTGCCTCGTCTGCAAGTATAAGCATTGTGCTCGCATAGCCGCCTATGAGAATGGGATTGATTCTGTTCAGCCTCTCCACAAGCTCGCCGATCGGAATCCTGAAATCGATAATTTCCGAATTCTTACTTTTGGTCAGTCCCAGATAAGTATTTGAAATCATAAGGGAGGCATAAAAGCCGTCGGTAGGAAGCAGGTAGACTACCGGTCTTCTGCTTTTGAAAATATCGAAAGCGTAGGATTTCTTCGGCCAGGTGTCCAGTGCTCCCATCGCCATCATATAATCAAAATCCTTTTTTTCGTTAAGAACCTTGAGCTTTTCCCCCGTAGTTCCGGAGGTTGAGTCCACAACATATCTGCCCAGATAAAGCTTGTCCAGGTTGTTCAGGTCTGAGGCAAACTCCACCACATCAGACTTGTGAACCTCACTGTCGCATACCCAGTCGTCATATCGTGCCAGAATCTCCGACTTCGTAATCGGCGGCAGCTGGGTAATATTATCAGGTGTAATTTTATCAACATCGATATCCTTATACATTTCCCTGTAAAGACTGCTGTTTTCCTTTGCATTCCGCAGCATTCTTCTAAGCTTTCTTTTCTGGTATGCCTTCTCGGAAATAAATATTTTATCCGACATACCCTTCACAATCGACCAAACCAGACTGCTATTACTCATAATCCCTCCCGGTGCTACATACGCAGCAACCAGTTTATCAACAGATAAATAAAAACCATAACCTCACATTACCATTCCGGATTGCTCCGAATACGCCCATATAATAGCACAGTCGTGCCATGAATTACAATTATTTGGGCACGGAAATTAAATATTTTTATTCTCATTATGATTATGAGCAGGTATTGTAATGCATATGATACAGTTTTTCGTATATCCCGCCCTTGGCCAGCAGTTCATTATGCGTACCGGATTCCGCAATTCCGGTTTCCGTAAGTACAAGAATCTTTTCTGCATTCTGGATAGTTGTCAGCCTGTGTGCGATACAGAGGGTCGTACGGTTTTTCGCAAGCCTTTCAAGAGACTCCTGAACTACATGCTCACTCTCATTATCCAGTGCTGAGGTTGCCTCGTCAAAAATCAGGATAGGCGGATTCTTCAAAAATACACGTGCTATCGAGAGACGCTGTTTCTGCCCGCCCGACAGCTTTATTCCGCGCTGTCCGATATCTGTCTGATATCCGTTCGGAAGCGACATGATGAATTCATGGGCATTTGCATTTTTTGCAGCCTCGATAACCTCCGCTTCTGTAGCCCCAGGCTTGCCATAAGCAATATTTTCAAATACCGTTCCCGCAAACAGATAAACATCCTGCTGAACGATTCCGATGTGGTTCCTCAAACTCTTCAGCGTCAGCTTCTTTATGTCGTGACCGTCAATCATCACCGAGCCGCTGTTTACATCATAAAATCTCGGTATAAGCGAGCAGAGTGTGGATTTTCCTGCTCCCGAGGAGCCGACAAGCGCCATATACGAGCCTGCCGGTATTTTCAGGCTGACATCGTTCAGAACCTCACCGGACCTGTCGTTGTACCTGAAGGAAACCTTATTAAATTCAATATCGCCCTTAACATTATTAAGCTCCTCAGCTCCCTCACAATCACTGATATCAGGCGCAATATTCATGATTTCCCTGAAGCGTTCAAAGCCTGTATATCCGTTCTGGAACTGCTCGGTAAAATCAACCAGCGTCCTGATAGGCTCCGTAAACACGCTGATGTAAAGCAGGAAGGTGATAAGGTCCGATACGTCCAGCTTCCTGTATGCAATGAGGATACAGCCGGCAACAATGACGCAAACCTGGATCATAGTAGTGAAAACGCCTATTCCGCCGTGAAATACACCCATATAGTGATAGCTCCGTTCCTTTGCCTTCAGGAAATTGTCGTTGCCCTCCTTGAACTTCCTGTTTTCCACTTCCTCGTTGGCAAAGGATTTAACAACGCGGATACCGGACAGGTTGTCCTCTATCTGTGCGTTGATTTCGGCAATACGCGCCCTGTTGGCCTTGAAGGTACGCCTCATTTTACGGTTCAGGAAATACGCAAAAACAAACATGAACGGAACCATAATAAACGCAGCCAGACAGAGCCATTTGTTTACACCCAGAAGAATGACAAGCGCACCGATTATTTTTAGAAATGAAAGCAGTACATTTTCCGGTCCATGGTGCAAAAGCTCCGTTATATCAAACAGATCCGAGGTAATCCTGCTCATAAGCTGTCCGACCTTCTGATCGTCATAAAATGAAAAGGAAAGCTTCTGCATATGGTCAAAAAGCTCTGCACGCATATTATACTCGATTTTAGCGCCCATCATATGTCCGTAATAGCTTATAAAATACTGGCTGTAAAGATTTATCCCGATAAGCGCGACAAGTGCCAGTGCAAGCTTCCATACCATTGAAAGAATAAAGTCCTGTTCCTTATAAATCAGCGTGGAGGTAATATATCTTACAATAAGCGGGATAACCAGTGAAACCGCTGCGGAAAGCATCGCAAAGAACATATCTGCCCAGAACACTCCCCTATAGGGCTTATAATAGCTTATCATTTTTTTCAGATTTTCCTTCATGGCCTTATTCTCCCAACCTTAAATAACGGCTGTTCAGCAGTGTTCAAAGAATAAATCCTCATTAAGTGCCTCGCCGATATCGACACCCGACCCGAGTGCAAGCATTACCTTTACCTGCATCATCTCAAAGCTTAAATTGTATGCGAAAATGCAGCGTTCCTTTATTCCGTCAACACTCACATATTCGTTCGCCCTGCTGTCAACCGGTCCAAGTATCACCGGAATACCCAGCCTGCTGCAATACTCCGCAAAACAGGCAGCATTCTTTTCCTCTCCGAGCGTGCAGACGGTTCCGCTGTGATACAGCTTTATCAGGACTGCCCCCGGCTTATTTTTCTCAAAATTGTAATACCTGAAATCGAGCAGTGCCCTTGCATTCAGTGTAAGGATGCTGTCTGAGAAGCTCTTCATCAAAGGCTTTTTCCCCGGTCTTTGAAGCATTTCAACAGAGGGATTGTTCCTTGCCGCATGACGCACAAACCTTCCGCCATTCATCGTTCCGAAATAATTGTCGCGCAACGAAGAAAACCTTCCCGTAATCTGTTCAGGCTCTACCATTCTTGAGGCAAGGTGTACCTTTACACGCTCCCCTGCATTCTTATTGATTACGAAAACGCCCGGAATTCCTTCACTGATAAAATCAACTGCTGATGCAAAATTGACCGGTCCGTTGGTCCTTCTGTCCGAAAGCGGATACATTGCAGACACGAAAACAATAGGAAGCCTCGTATCACAAAACAGCTGGCTCAGCAGATTTGCAGAAAAAACAAGCGTATCCGTGCCATGCGTGATAATGATTCCATCATAGTCTTTTTCTGCCGCAGCCCTGACCGCATCAACCATCGCACAGACGTCTTCCTTCTGAATATTTTCGCTGAGCATATGGACAGGATACTTTTCTTCAAAGCGCACACTGCTGCCGTATTCGGCCATATAGCTGTTTATAAGCTGACTGCTGCACCTTCCGTCCAGGCTGACCTTTTTGCCGTCCGCGGAAGAACCGATTGTTCCCCCCGTAAAAATCACACAGATTGTTTTCAAATCATATCTCCTAGTACTTAATCTTTAAATTGCATTTCTGCTTTGTAGAACACTTAGGGCAATCCTCACATGGAGTCTTTCCGACAAATTTCACCTTGTCGGTTCCAAGAATCTTTGAAAGGACTCCGAGAATATATCCCTTAAAGAATGAACAGTTTTTGGGGAAATCCCCGCCATTTATCCTCTGTGTCTGGAAATTGTTCGTTATACTGATAATCTTCTTTGAAGGGTCATACTCAAGTCTGCCCCAGCCAACAGAAGAATCAAATTTACACCATTCCTTGATTACCTCATCAGTGTCCATTTCCTCATGCTCTGCCTGATAGTTCTGGACAAACCTGGTGCTGAAGTTACAGCCGCATTTATGTCCGGCCGCAAAGAAGGCTTCATCTGCCTTGTCCTCCGGCACACCATTATCAATAAAGGATTGCTGAAGGCTGTCAAAAATAGTATTCAGGGTATCAATTCTGAAGGAAATATTCGGAGCATCGTCCGTATTTCTCATAATGCCTGTTCTTGCATTCAATATGAATATCTTAATCAGCTGAACCTCGTTCTCCGACAAAAATCCCTCGAGCTTTGAAATGATGGAGAAGATTTCCTCCTTCTTCATCTTGTCCTTGCTTTTAATAAGCTCGCCAAATGCCTCGATTGTCTGGTCTTCATTCAGGGACGTCCTGACCACTGTTCCCGATCCTGTCTGTTTTTTCCCGCCAATTACCATTTTGTTATCCCCCTTCATAAAAAGAACTATATTTAATTAATAAGTCTGAACCCTGCCAACTGGTCACACAGATACTCATTAATCCTGATACTGTATTCTGATATATCCGAAACGGAATTTCCACCACCGTCTTCTTCCAGCCCGTATTCCCCGTCTTCATCAGGATTTCCATTACCCTCTTCAGCCATAATCTCTTCACATCTCGCCTGAAGAGCATCGATTATGCACTTTGCAGAATCAGTTACAATATCAAAACCATCTATGTTAATCTTCAGCAAGCTCATTTTCGTCTGAAGCAGGAATACATCCGTTCTCATACCAAGACACAGGGCATTGATTCTATTTGCGGTTTCGCTGTTGATTTTAGCAATCTTCTCCGCATCCTCCGGTTTCTTCGCATCCAATGAATCGATTTGGTTTTTTGCAGAATTTGTTTCGGTTATTATATCATCAAAGCAGTCCGGACTTGTCTTTTTAATCAGATCCTCCGCAAGCGAAACTACCTCTTTCCAGGTAGTTTCACGAAAGTTGCTGTTTCTCTCGTCGACCTTCATCTTCCTGTCGTGCCTGTCCTTAATGACAGTAGTCAGAACATTCACAACCAACGCCCCGACACTTACCACCATTGATACTATTTCAGAAGCCTGCATAGCCTTCTCCTCCCATAAAAATCTTTAACACCCCAATTATTTATAATACATTATTTGAACATAAAAGTAAAGCATTTCACCCATTCTCATTATCGTAAAAAATAACCACCCCAAATGCATTTTACCTGCATGTGGATGGTTCTGAAGCATTTTTTTACCGTATTATTGATGATATATTAAGCTGTAAATCAGGACGCACGGCCTTACCTCCGGAGAAGTTGATGCTCCCCCGGGTATCGGATTCTTCTTTCTGAGCTCATCCCGGCACTTATTGATTACTATTTTCTTCACTCAGGCGCCAAATGCATCAGTATCACGCAGATCCCCATACTTCATAAATGCAGTTATGAAGGCCTCCTGAGTCATATCCTCAGCATCACTTTTTCGCCCATCAGCCGGAACGCTGTGTAATACACCGTTATACAATGCATCCGGTAAAGCTCTTCAAATTCCTTTTTGGTTGCCATTTGTTACCACCATTTTTCCGCACTTCGTGCTCCAAAAATGCTAAAAGCGTTCGAAATCCGCTCATTTTCTACGGAAAATGGCTACTTTCTCATGTTTTTTGCGTCATAAAGACCCATATTTTTCTTACAGGCAAGCTTGACGAAAAATATCGTACTTTTGACGCTTATATCATATTATATTAAATATTCCTCAATGTATCTACGCACAACCGGAACGCTTAACGGACACTCTGACGTCTCATGAAAAATAAGCAGATTAATTCCCAAAATATATCCATTATGTTCATAAATATCAAGTTTATTCATGCTTAAGTTAAAGTACCCCATTTTGTCCATCATCCCAAGATGTTCAATAACAAATTCTTCTCTTGTACGGCAATTTAGTGCCATAAAATCCGGTCTGAACGTTTTTCTCTGTCTTCCATCAGATAGTTCAAGTGGGTACTCATACTTATAAGGTACGCCATATGCGGTCAGCTCGTCTGCTATTATCTTTTCAGCTTTCGAGCGTACACGTTCACCTTTCCGAGTATATATTTCTGATTTAACATCATCCCATCTGTCATATGGCTCGTATTTTTCTTCCGTCCACTTTTTAATGTATTCCTGTTTAAGGGTATTTAAGGGAGTAATCAATTTTCTGCGTGCCGTACATTGTTTCAAATATACCTGTTCTATACTATCATCTACATAAAAATTTAAAAACTTATCTATAGCGCTTACCTTTGAATCAAGAGCTTCCAAAAGCTTCTCATCGTAATCCCTTTGAGCAATTGCCTGAATTCTGGTTATATTTTTCTTGGAGACATATTTGCCATTCAGTAAATACTGACTTACTCCACGGCAATCGCTGCACCATAGAATATCAGCCCCGGCAATCGCCTTATTCTGTTCATATTCTTCTCTTACCTTTTGAATGCTATTGAATAAGCGTTCTCTTTCCTCCCTTAACTTTTTTTCTATATCCATGTATTATTTCTCCTTTTTTGATGTATCTACAGTATTTACTGTCATCCACCTGCTTCAGAACACTGTAGGGACTTTCAAAACACTGTAGGTTATTCTGTTTTGCGATTTTTTGCAGTGTCTGCCGTCATTCACCTGCTTCAAAATACTGTGGAAACTTTTGATTTACGATTTTCTGCAGTGTTTACCAGCGTTCACCTGCTTTAAAACACTATAGCAGCTTCTGAGTTGGGTTTTTCTGCAGTGTTTACCAGCATTCACCTGCTTCAGAACACTGTAGAAGCTTCTGAGTTGGGCTGTTCTGCAGTGTCTGACGTCATCCACCTGCTTCAGAACACTGTAGAAGCTTCTGAGTTGGGCTGTTCTGCAGTGT
>JAZQNG010000024.1:0-29690 GCA_045627205.1 Lachnospiraceae bacterium | reverse complement strand
GTCTTTCATCCTATACGGCCTATGATTCAATAGATGAGATGCTTTGTGCGCTCCGTGGCGGAAAGGTGGATGCTGTCTGGGCCTGTGATGTGACTGCGGATTATCTTTGCGCATCAAACAGTGATCTGCGTCTCCTGCCATATGATGATATGTCAGATATAGAAAAGGATTGCGGACACGAGCGCTTCAGCTTTGGCATGGCACTTAAGGATGACGCCTCCCACAATCAGCTTTGTAAGGATATAAACAGTGCGCTTGCGGATATGAAACAGGACGGTACCCTGGAGTGGCTTCTGGATACTTATGTGTATTATGCGGAAGGGCTGACCGGTGAGGAAAATACCACACCGCTTTATACGGTGGATGATATGAAGACTGCCAAACAGAGGGGGAGCGCCATATATGTAGGAATTTCCGGCGCCGTGCCTCCTCTGGAGCTTCTTGATAAGGATTCTGAGCCCTACGGCTTTTGTGTAGCGCTTATGGACAATATCGGAACACGTCTCGGCAGAACGGTTGAATTCATGGTCCTTGACAATGAAACTATTTTTACTTCCCTGATGTCAGGAAGAATAGACCTGGTATTTACATACGGTACAGGCAATATAACAGTAGAGGGAAAGAAAAAATATATCATGACGGAGCCCTACTGTGAGATGCAGCGATATATGTTTATTACAACGGACAGGAAATCGTAAGATTGTTTATTTGAAAAATCGATATGCGAGGTTTATATGGGAGCCATTAAAAGCTTTATTTCTAATATTTTTGATGCCGTTTCTGAAAATCTGATTTCGGGAGGAGCCTATTATCTGATAGCAAAGGCTGTTGCCGTTACGGCAATGATTGCCGTTTTTGCTTGGATTATAGCTGCTGCGGCGGGAATCGCCATCAGCTATCTGATGTGCTATGAGAAGAGGATTGTTTCGGGAATAGGGCGCGGCATATGCTTTGTGTTCAGAAGCATTCCGGTACTGCTGATAGTATGGCTGCTTTATTACTGCTTTTTCGGTGGTTCTACCCTGAGCGGAATAATCATTGTGGGGCTTGGAATCGGGCTTTACGGTGCAGGCCATCTGGCTGAGATTATTTCAATTGCGGTAAAAAAGGAACAGGAAAAAATGAATAAGAGTGTCTGCAGCAGACTGGAAAAGGTTTACTATACCATGGTTGTTCCCCAGGCGCTTGAGGATTCGCTCTTTCAGATAAAAAGACTTACCATCCATTTACTTCAGTGGACAACGATTGCAGGCTATGTTTCTGTAAACGACCTGACTGAGGTAATGTATGGAATCGGACAGCGTACCATGTATCCGTTCTTTTCAATCTTTTTTGCAGCAATTCTTTATATGATTGCCACACTGTTGATTGAATGGATATTTAAGCTGATCGGACGTAAGCTGAAGGGTGAAGAAATAAAGGAGCAGGATAAAAAGGGTAAAGATATAAAGGGTAAAGATAATAAGGGTAAGGATATAAGGAGTAAGGACATAAAGGGTAAGGAGAATACGTATGAATAAAATAAGTTTTTTTGGTTCAATCGGAAGAATGTGGGCGCGTATTTTTAATTATCACGACGAGGCCGACCTTCGCGAATACTGGTTTCCCGTGATTTTTCACGGCGGACTGTGTGTATTGGACTGCCTGATGTTTTTTATAGCGGACAGGGCGGAGGCGACATCGGTATTGCTGCTGCTTCTTGCCTTTATTATCGGTATATATATTGCTGTTTCACTTGTTCCGGGAATTGCACTGACTGTACGACGCCTTCATGCAACGGGACGTAAGGGCTGGTGGACATTTCTTCTGCTGCTGGTGGGCATCGGTACAATATGGCTGATGATTCTTTGTGGAAGAAATTTATCGGACAGCAATTTTTTCCCTTGGGAGAACGTACAGGAGAATGTTTACGGTCCGCCTGATTGGTTTGAACATGAAAATGAATATAATCCCGAGAACAATCAGAATGAGGTTGTATACGGACCTCCCGAATGGTTTGAGAATGAAAATGAATACAAGCCTGAAGAGAATCAGAATGAGGATGTATACGGACCTCCCGAATGGTTTGAGAATGAAAATGAATACAAGCCTGAAGAGAATCTGAATGTGGTAGTATACGGACCTCCCGAATGGTTTGAGAATGAAAACGAATATGCACCTGAGGTGAATATTAATGAGGATGTATACGGACCTCCCGAATGGTTCGAATAAAAGAGAATGGTGAAAATTGAGTATGAATATCAGCAATAATTCCGGTCTTTCAAAGCGCACGAAAAAGAAGCATATGGAGCAGCTTGCCGAATACCGTGAGGGGATAATAAAACCGGAACACGGACTCAGGACAATCTTCTTTGAACTTACCTGCCGGTGTAATGAGCATTGCCGCCATTGCGGAAGCAACTGCGGAGATTACCGTGAGGAAAATCCGCTGACTACCGTCGAATATAAAAGGATTCTTGAGCAGCTGAAGGAGGATTTTCCGATAAAGGACCTGAAGCTTTGCATAACAGGTGGAGAGCCCCTTCTTCGTGAAGATTTCTTTGAAATTATGTCCTATGCAAAAAAGCTTGGCTTCGGATGGGGGATGACAAGCAACGGAACACTGATTACACCTGAGGTGGCAGGAAAGCTTAAGGAATGCGGTATGCGCACTGTCTCTGTAAGTCTGGACGGACTGAAGGAGGAGCATGAATGGTTCAGACAGAGTCCCGGAAGCTATGAAAGGACTGTAGCGGGAATAAAGAATCTTCTGGCTGTAAACGGCTTTGACCATGTTCAGATAACAACAGTTGTTACCCACCGAAATTATCCCATGCTGGATGCAATGTATGAGGAATTTTCCAAAATTGGCGTCAGGTCCTGGCGTGTAATTAATATAGAGCCGATAGGACGTGCAAAGGAGCAGCCGGAGCTGCTTCTGACTCCGGAAGAATATCGTGGAATGTTTAAATTTATAGCTGAACGCCGTTTTGCCGAAAAAATGGAAGTAACCTATGGCTGCAGCCACTATCTCGGAGAAGAAATCGAGCGTGAGGTACGTCCCTGGTATTTCCTCTGCAATGCAGGAGTCTACACCGGTAGTATCATGTATAATGGCGATGTTGTGGCCTGTCTTGATATTGAAAGAAGACCGGAATTGGTACAGGGGAACATCAGGAAAAAACGCTTTAAGGAAATATGGGATACAGGATTTGAAATTTACCGAAATGACTATAGGAAGCAGGGCCTCTGTGCAGACTGCCCGGATTACCGCTTCTGTGCGGGAGACGCGTTCCATACCTGGAATTTTGATGAAAACAGACCGAATTTGTGCTTTAAGGGAATTTTATGGTGATATCGGGAAATGAAAAATGAGAAGGGGAATAGTGTGAAAAATCATATGTGCTAATTTTTCACACGGCAATTTGAGTCGCGAGCTCCTCAAATTGTATCCATTAGCCACTCGTATAACTCGTGGCATGAGGAATAGTGTGAAAAATCATATGCGCTAATTTTTCACACGGCAATTTGAGTCGCGAGCTCCTCAAATTGTATCCATTAGCCACTCGTATAACTCGCGGCATGAGGATTAGTATGGCAGATATTATGATAAACAAAAAGGAAATATTGAAAACGGTTGACCATACTCTTTTGAGTATCAGTGCCGGCTGGGAGGAAATTCGCCAGATATGTGATGACGGCGTTAAATTCGGATGTGCCAGCGTATGTATTCCTCCTGTATATGTGAAGGAGGCGGCAAAATATCTTGGGGATAAGCTGCCGGTATGTACCGTCATAGGCTTCCCAAATGGGTATAATGTACCTGAGGTCAAGGCATTTGAGGCAAAAAAAGCCATTGAAGAAGGTGCGGAAGAAATTGACATGGTTATCTGCAACGGTCAGGTCAGAAACGGTAAATTTGATGATATAGCGCTTGAAATCGATATGCTGAGAAGGACCTGCCAGGGCAAAATCCTCAAGGTTATTATAGAAACCTGCCTTTTAAAGGAGGAGGAAAAGAAAAAAATGTGCCAGATAGTAACGGATTGCGGCGCAGATTTTATAAAGACCTCAACCGGCTTTGCAGGCGGTGGAGCAACCTTTGAGGATATCAGTCTTTTTGCAAAAAATGTCGGGCCCAATATAAGGATAAAGGCAGCGGGCGGTATTTCAAGCTTTGAGGATGCACAGAAATTTATTTCACTGGGGGCTTCGCGTCTTGGGACCAGTCGTCTTGTTAAAATAATGAAGCTTGCAGAGGAAATGTAGTGATTCGGTTAATTTAAAAACGAATCGGCAGGTACGGCGGAAGGTTTTACGGAAAATGCAGGTTAAGCCTCGGAGCATATTACTTAAATGTAAGGGGAAGTTATGGGAATTTCAGAAGAAATGAAAAGAAGGCTTGTTGAAAAAGCAATGGATATGAGAACATATTCGTATGCCCCATATTCGAATTTCAGGGTTGGCGCAGCCCTGCTTGCGGAGAATGGTACGATTTACGGCGGCTGCAACATAGAAAATGCCGCATATGGTCCGAGCAACTGTGCGGAAAGAACTGCCATTTTTAAGGCAGTAAGTGAAGGAAACAGGGACTTTGCCGCAATCGCCATAGTAGGAGGACCAGGTGAAGGAATAAAGGACTTCTGTGCTCCCTGCGGAGTATGCCGGCAGGTCATGATGGAGTTCTGTATTCCGGAAACCTTTGAAATTATACTTGCGAAAAATCTTCGGGAAATAAAAACATATACATTGGCAGAGCTGATGCCGCTTAGCTTTTCAGCAAGGGATTTATGAGTATTCAGCAGGTTTTTGAACGGTACGAAAAAAAATATCTGCTTACGGCTGAGCAGGAGGCACTTTTCCTTAAGGCGATTGATGGGAAAATGGTCATGGACGGCTATGGGGAGCATACTATCTGTAATATTTATTATGATACCGGGAATTATAAGCTTATTCGGAAATCGCTGGAGCATCCCCTTTACAAGGAAAAATTAAGACTGAGAACCTACGGCGTTCCAAAGAACGGCAGCCATCAGGCCTTTATAGAAATAAAAAAGAAATTTAACCATGTTGTTTACAAAAGAAGGATAGCCATGCCTCTTCAGGAGGCTGAGGACTATCTGAATGAGGGTATCAGACCGAAGAAGGAATCTCAGATTCTTCATGAAATAGACTGGTTCCTGAAAACGCATGCGGTTACTCCAAGCGTGTGTCTTTCCTATTCACGCCGGGCGTTTTATGAATTTGACAATCCGGAGTTCAGACTGACAATCGATAAAAATATTATCGGCAGATATGACAGGCTGAAGCTTAGGGAGGGAATAGGAGGCGATTTTATCATTCCTGAGGATATGCGTCTTCTTGAAATTAAAATTCCGGGTACTATGCCTCTATGGATGAGTAAAGTTTTGTCAGAACTGAAAATATTCAGCGTTTCGATATCAAAATATGGCCGCTATTTTTCACAGACCCCTGAAATAAACCGCGGCTTTTTAGAAAGGATTTGAATTTATTATGTTTGATTGTGTCATTAAAATGCCGGGAAATGTTTCCCCGAAGGAATTTATTGTCTGCCTTATTGCTTCGCTGATTCTTGGATTTGTTATTTCTTTTATTCATATGTTCAAAAATGAATATACAAAGGGCTTTGCAATAGCACTTGTTATTCTTCCCATGCTTGTGCAGACGATTATAATGCTTGTGAATGGCAGTATCGGTACCGGAATTGCAGTAATGGGCGCCTTCAGTCTGGTGCGTTTCAGATCGGCACAGGGAAATGCCCGCGAGATTTCAAGCATATTTATGGCAACGGCTACCGGCCTTGCCACGGCAATGGGATATATATGGATTGGAGTCGCAATAGTGGTTGTAGCAGGCCTTGTAATTATTCTGCTTACGCTTTTACCCTACGGTGACCGTATCGGAGCAAGCCGTGAATTGAAGATTACAATTCCCGATGACCTTGATTTTGAAGGGATTTTCGACGATCTTTTTGAAAAGTATACACAGAAATGTGAGCTTATAAGATGTAAAACCACAAACATGGGAAGCCTTTATGAGCTTACCTATCTTGTTACCCTGAAAAAGGGTGTCGGAGATAAACTGTTTCTGGATGAAATCAGATGCAGAAACGGAAATCTGACCGTCATATGCGGACGTCCCAAAACAGGTAAGGATGAATTATAATATTTTGAATCGGCAGGACCGGGTGCATTACTGTGTACCCGGTTTTTTAATTTATCAGAACAAATATGCTTATAAACGATTTCGTTAATTATCCGTTTTGGATTTATATGTTGAAATTTTATTGCGTATTATTTGCCGGTTTGCAGTTAATGTGGATACAGGCTGACATCCGATATTTGCGGCCGGATTTTGCAAACCACTTGACGCATAAACGAAAATAGTGATATAATTGCTGATGGTGAAGTGTATTTTGCAGACATGGAGGATGCATATGAGTACAATTATTGTAGACGAGACAAAATGTGTTGGATGTAATTCATGCGTCAGGGTTTGTTCAGTTGAGGATGCGAACATTGCTTATGTAAATTCAGCCGGACAGATTGTCATAAAAATAGATGAGCAGAAATGCATTAAATGCGGCGCGTGCATAAAGGTCTGTGTTCACGGTGCGCGTAATTATCAGGATGATACGGAGGCGTTTTTTGATGCGCTTGAAGCCAATGAAGAGCTTGCACTGATAGTTGCCCCGTCCATAAAGCTTGTATTTGAGGACAGATGGGCCAGTCTTCTGACCTGGTTCAGAAAGCGCGGAGTTTCGATTATATGTGATGTAAGTCTTGGCGCAGATATCTGTACATGGGCTCATCTGCGTTATCTGAAGCAGAATCCGAGTGCAAAAATCATATCCCAGCCCTGTGCGGCAATTGTCAATTACGCGCTGAAGCACAGGCACGAGCTGGTGGACAAGCTGTCTCCCGTCAACAGTCCGATGCTTTGTACCGCAATTTATATGCGTAAATATAAAAAATATGACGGCAAGATAGCAGCAATATCTCCGTGTATTGCAAAGAAGGATGAATTTATACAGACAGGAAGCCTTATAAATTATAATGTTACCCTGAAAAAACTTGACGAATATCTTGAAAAGCATGGTGTAAACTATAAGAATCTTGCCTCACGAAATGAATTCACTTTTGATGCGGGAAGCGGTTTTCTGGGCGGAGTATATCCGAAGCCGGGCGGACTCAAGGAGAATCTTCTGCTTCATGAGCCGGAGCTTTCTGTTATAAATTCAGAGGGCATCTCAAAGGTGTATGGTGAGCTTGACCAGTATCTGCTTGCCAATACACAGGATGTTCCTGCCGTATTTGATGTTCTGAATTGCGAATTCGGCTGTAATGAAGGACCGGGAATCGGAAAAGCCTATGATATATTCAGAATGAACAGCAGCATTTCCGAGGTCGGTACAGCAATGCTGAAGGCTGAAAAACAGAACAGGAACAAAAGAGGTGAAGACCTTCAGTTTGCCGAGTTTGACAGGGAACTGAATCTTGACAGCTTCCTTAGGGACTATTCATTGGAAAATTTGAATGAAAAAACCGTTTCGGAAATTGAAATAAGGCATTCCTTTGAAAAGCTTCACAAAAAGACCTTCTCTGAAATGAATTTCGACTGTCATTCCTGTGGCTATAAATCATGCAGAAAAATGGCAGAGGCGATTGCACGTGGGGTTAATGTACCGGAAAACTGCAGACGCTACAACGTTTATATGTTCAAACAGGAAAAGGAGCATATTGATAATATTAACTCGGAATTCTTTGCCATGGCACACGAGATGGAGGACATCATCATTATGCTTTCAAACAGCATAGAGACTGTTGAAAACCAGGTAAGATATATAGCAGACAGCGGTGTTAAGAGTACCGAAAGCATGAATAAGGTTGCGGCATATATGGACCAGCTGAATGATATGAATGAAAAGATTATCTCACTGATGAAGGTCATCGATGGCAATATTGAAAACTACAGTGAGATGACAAACAGTGTTCGTGCCATAGCCGGAAAGATTAATCTTCTTTCACTGAATGCCTCAATTGAATCGGCCAGAGCCGGTGAGGCCGGACGTGCCTTTGCGGTTGTGGCGACAAACATCAGAAATCTTTCGGAAAGCTCTAAGCGAAGTGTTGAAAATGCAGAAGAAAATGAAGAATCCATCCGTAATTCAATCGAAAATGTCAGCACAACAGTTGATAATTTCAGCAGGAATTTCGGACAGCTTATTGAGATGATAGATGTAGCCAAAGAAAATGTAAATCTTGTTACGGAAAGAAGTACGATGATTTCGGATTCGATGGAAAAGCTGAATTCTATATCAAAGAAGCTTGAGGAAATTGTTGAAAGAACTGCGGTAATCATCGGATAAAGACATATTCACGTGTTTTTGAGTCAAGGAACCGGAGTACCGCCCGGTTGTTGTGTTCATGGTATAGAGGATGAATGAAAATGAAGGCTTTGGATAGGATATAATTTAAAATAAAAAAGACTGCCGATGGACAGTCTTTTTTGCTTACATAAAACAGTGTCCGGGAAAATATTTTTAATACAATGTTTCGGATGCTGCATATTAAACAGTGTATCAGAAATAAAAAAAAGATCCCTGAAAACAAGGACCTTTGACAGGGGCAGTAGGATTCGAACCCACGACCTGCGGTTTTGGAGACCGTTATTCTACCAGCTGAACTATACCCCTTTGCTGCGTACTTGAGTATATTACTACGAATTGTTTTAATTGTCAAGAAAAAATATAAAATAAATTGTTACTATTTACAGTCAAATAATAATGTATGCATGCCGTAAGCTTGCTTACAGGCTTGTAGACATTATTATTTGGCTATGAATGCGGTTTGAACAGACTGTGAATAGTAACAATAAATTTTCGATGGAGGTTTGTTTTGAAAATACTTGTTACAAACGATGACGGAATAAACGCACCCGGCTTGAAAAAACTGGTTGAAAAAGCTGTACTTTTTGGGGATGTCACGGTTGTTGCACCGGCCTCGCAGTGCAGTGCTATGTCACAGAAGCTGACAATTGCCTCAAAGATGTGGCTGGAGAGAGTTGATTTTCCGATACCCGTGAAGGCAGCATATGCGCTTTGTGGAACGCCTGCGGATTGTATAAAGCTGGGGATTTACAGTATTCTTTCCGAAAAACCGGATATTGTCTTTTCGGGAATAAATGCGGGCTTCAATACCGGCACGGACATAGCCTATTCAGGAACCGTGGGAGCAGCTATGGAGAGCCTGATAGAGGGTGTTCCGGCAATTGCCTTTTCAACAGGCTTTACCACGAATTACGATGCGATAGACAAATATCTTGTTCCGGTAACAAAGGAAATTCTTGAAAAAGAAATCGGCAAAAATGAAATCTGGAATGTTAATATTCCTGATACTGATGCTTCTGAAGTTAAGGGGATTCTCTGGGACCGTAGGGTCGGTCAGAAGGGCTTTTATGATAATTATTATTCCCTGACCAGTGAAAATGAAACGCCTGGTGTGTGGGAACAAAAGATAAAGCCATCAGATGCTCCTGACATGCATGAACGCCTTTTAGTCGGTATATCTGCTGTACCTGTAGACTATCGCGAGGAGGATACCGATGTGTATGCCGTAAGGTCAAATTATGTATCGGTGGGAAAGCTCAGAAGTGTTGTGATTGATCAGTAGTACAGGTTTATTAAAAAAGTAAGACTAAATGGGGATATACAATTGTTGACATTAACGCGTTAAAGTGGTATAGTGTTAAAATGTAAAGGCGATAAGCCTGTTAATTTTGAATGTAAATATCTTTAACCGGGAGGCATTATAAAGAATTATGATAGTTGTACTTAAACCAAATGTTCAAAAGGAAAAACAGGACCAGCTTGTTGAGTGGTTAAAGAATCAGGGACTCGGAGTTCACGTTTCAAACGGTGAATACCAGACGGTTCTGGGACTGATAGGCGATACGAGCAGTGTTGATATGGAGCTGATAGCGAGTCTCGATACGGTAGATACGGTAAAGAGAGTCTCGGAACCCTTTAAGAGGGCAAACAGAAAGTTTCATCCGGAGGACACTGTTGTCAGTGCCGGCGATGCAAAGGTAGGAGCAGGCAATTTTGCACTTATTGCAGGTCCGTGTTCTGTTGAATCGGAAAAGCAGATTGTGGAGGTTGCCAAGGCTGTAAAGGCAGCCGGGGCAACAATGCTGCGTGGCGGTGCATTCAAGCCGAGAACCTCACCCTATGACTTTCAGGGGCTGAAGGGAGAAGGTCTCGAGCTTTTGAAGATTGCAAGAGAGGAAACAGGACTTCCCATTGTTACCGAGATTATGAATGTTTTTGATCTTCCGCTGTTTGATGATGTCGATGTATTGCAGGTCGGTGCACGTAATATGCAGAATTTCGATCTGCTGAAGGAGCTTGGACAGACCAACAAGCCTATTCTTCTGAAGAGAGGACTTGCCAACACACTGCGCGAATTCCTTATGAGTGCTGAATATATCATGGCCAGTGGCAATGAGAATGTCATCCTGTGCGAAAGAGGTATCAGGACCTATAGCGATTATTTACGCAATACGCTCGATCTTGCTGCAGTACCTATGCTTCATGAGCTGACACATCTTCCTGTAATTGTAGACCCTTCACATGCTACAGGTATAGCAAGAATGGTTCCGCCTATGGCTATGGCAGCCGTAGCAAGTGGTGCAGACGGACTGATTATAGAGGTACACAACGACCCGGCACACGCGCTTTGTGATGGAGCGCAGAGCCTGCGTCCGGAGGATTTTGAAAAGCTTGTTGGAAAAATTAAGGCAGTCAGGGAGGCGGTTTTATGCTGATAGGCGTAGTTGGACTCGGACTGATCGGAGGTTCCTTTGCCAAGGCCTATAGGAAGGCCGGACATACTGTACTTGCTTTTGACACGGATGAAAGGATTTTAGAGTTTTCCATGCTTTCAGGCGTTGTTGAGGGCAGGTTAAACGATGAAATGCTTCCCCAGTGTGATCTGATTCTTGTTTGCACATATCCACAGGCAGCAATTGAATATCTGAAGGAGAAGGGACCGTCTATAGGGAAGAAGCCCGTTGTAATAGACAGCTGCGGAACAAAGCTGGTGGTTGTGGATAAATGCATGCAGATTGCGAAGGAGTGTGGCTTTACATATGTTGGCGGACACCCGATGGCCGGAACGCAGTATTCGGGCTTTAAGCATTCACGTGAGGATATGTATGTGGGTGCGCCAATGGTCATTGTACCGCCTGTTTACGATGATGTTGTATTTTTAGACAGGGTAAAGGAGCTTTTAAAGCCTGCAGGCTTTGGTAGTATAACGGTTACGACGGCAGAAAAGCATGATGAAATAATCGCCTTTACCTCCCAGCTGGCACATATTGTGTCGAGTGCGTATATAAAAAGCCCGACCTCAAGAAAACACAGTGGCGTTTCTGCAGGCAGCTATAGGGATATGACAAGAGTAGCATGGCTTAATCCCCGGATGTGGGCAGAGCTTTTTCTTGACAACAGGGACAATCTGATAGGCGAGCTGGATATACTTATTGATAATCTATCGGCCTATAAGGATGCAATAGAAGCAGGTGACAGGGACACGCTTATAAAGCTTCTTGATGACGGAAGAAGGATTAAGGAGGAGGTTGACGGTAAATGACAACGGTTACGGTAAAGGCCAGCAGGAAATATGATGTGATTATTGGAAAAGGCCTCATTAACGAAATCGGAGGGCTGCTTTCTCAACTGCGTCCGGGCAGAAGGGTCATGCTTGTCAGTGATGATAATGTATTTCCCTTATATGGCGGGACAGTAAAGAATTCACTCGAATCTGAAGGCTTTGAGGTAACCGCTTTTATTATACCCCATGGAGAAAAAAGTAAGAGTCTTTTTAAATATACTGAGCTTCTCGAGGCAATGAATGCAGCACATATCGGACGTGATGATACAGTTGCAGCTCTTGGAGGCGGCGTTGTCGGAGACCTTTCCGGTTTTGTGGCAGCGACCTATCAGAGGGGAACAGGCTTTATACAGCTTCCTACATCGCTGCTTGCTGCAGTGGACTCCTCTGTAGGAGGAAAAACTGCCGTCAATCTGGAGCATGCTAAAAATCAGGTGGGTTGTTTCTATCAGCCAAAGCTTGTTGTCTGCGATACGGATACGCTTTCAACACTGCCTGAGAGGGAGTACAGGAATGGGTGTGCCGAAATCATTAAATATGGCATGATAGCCGATGAAGAGCTGTTTAATATGCTGTCGGTCAAGCCGGTGAAGGACAATTACGAGGAGACAATTTCCCGTTGCGTCAGCATAAAGAGGGATTTTGTCCAGGCAGATGAATTTGATACAGGAAAAAGGATGCTTCTGAATTTCGGGCATACCTTCGGGCATGCTGTCGAAGCCTGCAGCGGGTATAACGTTGCCCACGGTGAAGCGGTTGCCATAGGTATGGCAGCCATTACGAAGGCAGCATCCGCCAAGGACTTTTGTGCAGAAGAAACCGTGAGAAGACTTGCGGAGCTTGTGGATGCCTATGGTCTTCCGGATACGGTTGATTATATGGCGGGAGAAATGGCAGAAGCAATTCTTTCAGACAAAAAAAATATAAGCGACAGGGTCAGGCTGATTGTACCCCGGTCGGTCGGAAACTGTGAAATTAAGGAAGTCGGCAGTGATGAACTGGACAGCTGGCTTAAGCTTGGAGGTGCGCGTTGAATTATACGGTAAAACCCGGTGAAGTATCGGGAAGGACTACCGTCCCGGCTTCTAAATCGGTTGCGCACAGGCAGCTGATTTGCAGTGCTCTTTCGTCTGAGGGCGGAAGGCTTAGGTGTGATGGAATATCGAAGGATATAGCTGCAACAATAAGATGCCTTGAAGCAATGGGGGCTGTAATAGAAAATGACACGGCAGGCTGCATAAGTATTAAGGGAATAAAACGGACGGAATGCGGCGAGGCAGCACTATACTGCGGTGAGAGCGGTTCAACACTCAGGTTTCTTATGCCTGTAGCAGGAGCACTTGGAATGAGTGTTGTTTTTCATATGGAAGGTCTTCTTCCGAAGCGACCTCATTCTGCACTTATTGAAGTGCTTTCACAGAACGGGATGCAAATCCGTCAGGAGGACGACAGAATGTATTGCAGCGGTCGTCTTATAAGCGGAGATTACAGGATACCGGGAAATATTTCTTCGCAGTTTATTTCAGGACTGCTGTTTGCATTGCCGCTGCTTGAAGGCGATAGTACCATAACCGTTCTGGGCGAGTCAATGTCAGAATCCTATATCGGTATTACACTTGCGGCTTTGAAGGAGCATGGTATATGTACAGATTACCGCAATGGGGTTTATTATGTTCCCGGAAAACAGAAATATGCGGCTGTTTCGGAGACTGAGGTTGAACGGGACTGGTCTTCGGCAGCTTTTTTGCTCTGTATGGGTGCGCTTTCCCGCGATGGGGTGACTCTTACGGACATGAATATGTCTTCTGTCCAGGGTGACAGGAAAATACTTGATATTCTCAGGGGATTTGGTGCTGAGGTGGTCTGTGGCGGGTCTTCCGTTACGGTCAGAAGGGGAGAGACTGTTCCACAGTGTATTGATGCGCGTGATATCCCGGACCTGGTTCCGACCATAGCGGCTCTGGCGTGCGGAATTAACGGAACCACAACGATTACGGGGGCAGAAAGACTGCGGTATAAGGAATCGGACAGGCTTCTTACCACAAGCAATATGCTGAATGCCCTTGGCGGCAGGGTTCAGGTAAATGATGACGGACTGACTGTATTCGGAACGGGGCATCTTGCAGGTGGCAGCGTTGATTCGGCCCGCGACCACAGAATCGCAATGTCTGCTGCAGTCGCTGCGTGTGTTTGTTCATCGGATGTCATAATTGGGAATGCGGATTGCGTTGATAAGTCCTTCCCCGGCTTTTACGGGGTTCTGGAGACGCTTAAGGTCTGAAAAAATATGCCTGCTGAACGGCTGGGGATTTATAATTTTTGGAGGAAGTATGAGCAGCTTTTATGGTGAAAATATAAAAATGACTATATTCGGTCAAAGCCACTCACCTGCAATCGGTGTTACCCTTGAGGGGATTCCTGCAGGTAACGGAATTGATTTTGAAAAGCTCTCGGATTTTTTGAAAAGACGTGCTCCGGGGCAGCCCGGTGGATTAACTACGCCCAGACGGGAGGCAGATGAGCCGGAATTTTTATCGGGAATAAAGGATTCCTATACCTGCGGGGCACCTATTACAGCCATAATCCGTAATACAAACACGAAATCCTCAGATTATGACGGGCTTGATGTTGTTCCGCGACCGGGACATGCCGACTACACGGCGGGCATAAAATATAATGGATATCAGGATTTTGCAGGAGGCGGACACTTTTCCGGAAGACTGACAGCACCTATGTGCATAGCAGGCGGAATATGTCTCCAGCTTCTTGAAAAAGAGGGTATAAGTGTGATTTCAAGAATCAAATCTGTCGGAGATATAGAGGATAATGGTGAACTGACGTCTGAAACATCGGGAAAAGCATTTCCTGTAGTGGATGACGTACAGGGACGGAAAATGTCCGAACTGATTGAAAAGGTCCGGGATGAGAAGGACTCAATAGGCGGTGTAATTGAATGTGCGGTGCTGAATCTTCCTGCCGGTCTTGGGGATCCGATGTTTGATGGGATGGAGAACCGGATAGCAAGGATAGTATTTGGGATTCCTGCAGTAAAGGGAATTGAATTCGGAGCCGGTTTTGAGGTGGCACATATGCGCGGAAGTGAGTCAAATGATGCGTTCAGAATATCAGACGGCAGGGTTTCGACTGTTACCAATAACTGCGGCGGAATCCTTGGCGGCATTACAGACGGGATGCCCCTGGTTTTCAGGGCGGCCTTTAAGCCTACACCCTCGATAGGAATGGAACAGAACAGTATAAATCTGGCAGAGGGGAAAAATGACATACTCTGCGTTAAGGGCAGACATGACCCGTGCATTGTTGTAAGGGCAGTTCCGGTTGTGGAGGCGGCTGCAGCCATTGCCGTATATGATGCCTTGCTGGCCAGAAGAAAAGAGGTTAACTGATGCTAAAGTGTGGTCTTCTCGGGAAAAAACTCGGGCACAGCTATTCACCGGCAATACATGAAAGACTCGGCGGATATTCCTATGTTCTGTTTGAAAAGGAAGAGGATGAGCTGGAGTCCTTTATAATGAGCCGTGAATATGACGGGCTGAATGTTACGATTCCGTATAAAAAGACAGTTATGAAATATATGGATGAGGTAAGCGACCGGGCAAGGAAAATAGGAAGTATAAACACGGTTGTCCGCAGACCGGACAACTCACTGTACGGCGACAATACGGATTTATACGGCTTTTCGGAGATGGTACGCCGCTCGGGGCTGGAGGTTTACGGAAAAAAGGCCGTTGTCCTGGGAAGCGGCGGAGCTTCGGTGTCGGTCTGCGCCGTGCTTAAAGCTTTGGGGGCGCAGGTGGTAGTCATCAGCAGGTCGGGTGAAGACAACTACGGAAATCTTGAACGTAATGCGGATGCGAGGCTTGTGGTAAATACAACACCCGTAGGGATGTTTCCCGCAACAGATGCGGCACCGCTTGACCTTGAAGCATTTCCGGTGTGTGAGGGCGTTCTTGACATAATATACAATCCTGCAAGGACAAGGCTTCTTGAGCAGGCAGAAGGGCTGGGACTTAAGAACGAGAATGGCCTTTATATGCTTGTGGCACAGGCTGTCAGAAGCTCGGAGCTGTTTACCGGCAGGAAATATGGGGAGAATGTATTGGATGATGTATATAATTACATGATACAGGTGTTAAAAGGTTGACAGACCTGTCAAGCCTGCTTGCAAGAGTCCTGACGTGGTCTTTTCAATTATATGTTTCAGAAGGGGGTAAGCCATGAAAATACTTGTTATCAACGGACCCAATATAAATATGCTTGGTATCAGGGAACCGGCCATATACGGCTCGGGTGATTATAATTCGCTTCTTGCGGTAATTGACAGCTGTGCAGAAGCAGAAGGGATTGCCATAGATAAATATCAGTCCAACCATGAGGGGGATATTGTAGATAAAATACAGCAGGCTTATGGTGTATATGACGGAATAGTAATAAATCCGGCGGCCTATACCCACACGAGTATTGCCATCCTTGATGCACTTAAGGCTGTGGGACTGCCGGCTGTCGAGGTCCATATTTCGGATGTGTCGGCAAGGGAGGATTTCAGGCAGATTTCCTATGCCGGGAAGGCCTGCATAAAAACCTATATGGGACTTGGTTTTGATGGCTATGTTGAGGCTGTCAGATATCTGGCTGAATATATCCGCGGGCGGAAAAATTCTGACTGATTTTAATTGATTTTAATTGTTTTTTCTTATAAAAACATTGCATTTATCTTTACTATGCCTTATAATTAAACAAATGTATTAATTACGCATTGCTTTTTGCAATAAAATGAAATTTACTAGTTGCGCAAACCGGTTTTTATCTGGGGTACTTTGTTGTAAGCATGGAGGTTTATGATGGGAGAAGAAAGAACGGAGAGGCTTTATCTTGGGAAGGTAAATAAGCTTGCAATGACGATGCTTGCAGTCATGGGTGTATTTACGCTGATCGGATATGTGGGGGACTCAATTGCGGAAAATACTCCGTGGATATGTACGATTATCGTGATGTCTATTATGTTTGCCACATTGCTGACGGATATTTTTGTTCTGTTGGGAAAACCGGGCGCCTTCAAATATGTTTCAATTCTTGGGTATGCAGTATTCTATGGTGTGGGAATGATTCTTTCCAAGAGCGATGTCCTGTATGTCCTTGCCTTTCTTGTTGCCCTTGTTTATATTCTGTATTTTGATATCCGACTGACCAGGATTATGGCAATAATATTTATTGCAATAGATATTGCTGATATAGCATATTGCTGTATTTTCCTGAAAACCATGCATTCCGGTGCACCGCTTGAGCTTACCCCTTTATTTGTTCAGGGAGTTTCGATTGCTCTTTTTATGGTCATTTTTGTACGCTGTACGAGAATGTCAGCCTTAAACAATGAGTCAAAGCTTTCAAACATCAGGTCTGAACAGGAAAAGAGCCAGGCGCTTCTACGCGATATAATGGACATTGTAGAGGTTGTACGTACAAATTCAGCCAAGGCCAAGGAAAATATGTCTGTCCTTGGTGAAGATATTTCCGCTACTGCCGGCGCCCTGAATGATATTTCATTGGGAAATGAATCTACGGCACGCAGTATTGAGGAACAGACGGAGATGACCGCAAGAATCCAGAATATGATTATGGAAACCAAGGAAATGTCCGAAAAGATGAGTGTCGAGTCTGCAGATTCCGGGAAGGCGGTTGAAGGCGGACGAAGAACAATGGAACAGCTTATTTCACAGACCGATAAGACAAGAAGTGCAAATGAACAGCTTATCGCATCCGTAGAGAGCCTGATAAAGAATGCAAACAGGATTATGGCTCAAATCCGCGAAATTTCAACAATTTCAAACCAGACAAATCTCCTTGCACTGAATGCTTCCATTGAATCTGCGCGTGCGGGTGAGGCAGGACGTGGCTTTGCGGTGGTTGCATCAGAAATTGGAAATCTTGCAGACCAGACAAGAAGGCTTACTGCTGAAATACAGGAGGTAATTCAGGTTCTGACTCAGGATGCCAATACCGCTAAACAGACGGTTGACAATGTTCAGGTGGTTTCTGTTGAACAGATGAAGCTGATAGAGAGTGCCAATGAGGAATTTGTTCTTATCGGTACGCATATGGAGAGCCTTTCTGAAAATATTGCAAATGTATCCACGAAGGTCGGGGAGGTATTTGCCTCGAATAATACCATCGTTGACAGTATAACAAATGTATCGGCAGTCAGCCAGGAGGTGCTTGCAAGTACAAATGAGGCTGCAACGCTCGGTACACGGTGTGCAGACAGGGCAAAGGAGGTAAACAGACTTGTATCTGAGCTTGCCCAGAGTATTATGAGAATGGAAAGCTATAGGGAGTAAATTGTAGAGGATATATGTCCTGAAGACTTTGCTTTAAAAGAAAACAAATGAGTCCGGAAAAAAGCGTCGGCGTGCAGCCACGTTTGGTTTCGGGACTCATTTTCTTGTTCAGGGATTTATTTATATGTTGAAAAATAGTTTTGCGTGGGCTATTATTTCCCTTGTGAAACTTACTATACCGGGACGGCAGGCAGGTCTGCCGCAGGCTTTGAAAAGGTGGTTTGGAAGCGGCTATGAAATTAATATTAAAATATCTGAAAAATCATTTGGGAATATTCTTCCTTTCTACGGCCTTCCTTGTGCTGGAGGCGGTTGCCGATCTTATGCAGCCTACATTTATGTCTCACATTGTGGATGATGGGGTTAAATCGGCAGATATAAAGCGTATTCTTATCTATGGCGGGATAATGCTGGGAATTGCCGCTGCAGGCGCATTTTCGGCAGTTATGAGAAACCGCTTTGCCAGCAGGACTTCGCAGCAGATAGGACGTGAAATGCGTCATGATATGTATGAAAATGTGCAGCGTCTTTCGCTGGAAAATATAGACCGTCTGCAGCCTGCTTCAATCATTACCAGAATCACGAACGATGTGTCACAGATTCAGGATTTTATAAACGGACTTATGAGGATGATGATAAAGGCACCTATTACGTGTATTGGTGCAGTTGTACTGATTATAGTGAAAACACCGGGACAGGCACCGATAATGATACTGATCCTCGTGATTACGTCAATCCTGATTTTCTGCAATATAAAGCTTGGGTATCCACGTTTTGGAATTGTTCAGAAGCGTCTGGACCGTCTGAACGGTGTAACAAGGGAGTTCCTTTCATCTGTGCGGGTTGTAAAGGCCTTTAGGGCGGAGGATGAGGAAACTGCAAAATTCGAGGCGTCCTCCGGTGAACTCGCTCTTGCAAATACGGCAGCCATGCGTGTTATGGCAGTGTTTTCACCGCTTATAAATCTGACGGTAAATTTTGGAATCGTGATTCTTCTGTGGATATCAAAAGACCAGGACAGTGCCCATATCGGAAGGCTTATGGCTTCAGTGAACTATATGACACAGGTGCTGTTTGCGGTTGTAATGATTTCAAATGTTATTAATAATGCAGTCCGTGCTATGGCCTCCTCGGAAAGAATAAGAGAGGTACTGGAGGAAAAATCCTCGCAGCTTAAGCCTGAAAATCCGCTGATGCCTGAAATAAAAGGAGATATAGTCCTTGATAAGGTTTCCTTTTCGTATGCGGGGGCAGGAAATGCTTCACTTAAAAACATCAATGTCCATATTCCTGCCGGAAAAACTGTCGGAATCATCGGACCGACCGGCTCCGGAAAAACTACATTTATCAATCTGATTCCAAGGTTTTACGATGCCACTGAGGGAAAAATACTTATTGACGGCTGTGATGTAACTCAGATTGATGAAAACCTGCTTAGGAATGCCATTGCCGTGGTGCCTCAGAAGGCTCTTCTGTTTACCGGTACGGTAATGGACAATCTGCGGTGGGGAAAAAGAACAGCAACTGAAAATGAGATTATCATGGCGGCAAAAACAGCCTGCGCGGATGAGTTTATCAACAATACGGAAAAAGGTTATGAAACAATGCTCGGTCAGGGAGGTGTAAATCTTTCCGGCGGACAGAAGCAGCGTCTGTCCCTTGCCCGTGCGCTTGTCAGGAAACCGAGGATACTGATATTGGATGATTGTACGAGTGCTTTGGACGCACAGACGGAATATGCAGTACTGAATGGTCTTAAATCGCTGGACGGGGATATGACCGTGCTTCTCATAAGCCAGAGAATATCCACCGTGCGCAGGGCCGATTTCATTATCTGCCTGAATGAGGGAGAAATACAGGGCTGCGGAACACACGAGGAGCTGATGAAAAATTGCCGTGTATATGGAGAAATATATCATTCGCAGATAGGACAACAGTGAATGACGATGAATTATATAATTAATTATACCTTTCGCTCTCATCATTAGGAGGAAGTTTGAAAAATGGCTAATAATATGACGCCGCCGCCCGCAAATATGAATGGAATATCCAGACCGGGACGCGGTATGGTGGTTGTAAAACCGAAAAATCTTAAGGGCACGCTAATTCGCCTATGGCAGCTGACAAAGGGACACAGAAGGGGACTGGGTTGGGTTCTGCTTTTATCGGCCCTGGCCTCAGGAGCGTCCATACTGTCTCCGTATCTGTCCGGAAATGCAATAACAGCCATTGAAGGCGGAGGTGCTGTAAAAACAGTGCTGATTCTGCTGGTGGTACTGTATATATGTGAATGGCTGATTAAGTTTCTGCAGCAGTTTCTGATGGCGTCCATCGGGCAGAAGATAATAAATCATATCCGTATATCGCTGTTTGAAAAAATCAGGACGCTTCCTTTATCGTTTTTTGACCGGCATCAGCATGGTGAACTGATGAGCCGTCTGACAAACGATGTGGATAATATAAGTACGACCATTTCAAATTCGCTGACCATGCTGCTGACATATGCGTTTACCATCGTCGGTATTATGATAATGATGCTGATTTTAAGCCCATTGCTTACGACGGTAGCACTTGTTGCGGTTGTACTGATTTTTGTTCTCACAAAGGTGGTAACGAAGCATACCAGAAAGCTGTTTTCGGAAAGACAGAAGTATCTGGGACGTCTGAACGGTCATGTTGAAGAGGGAATATCGGGTCTGTCGGTTGTCAAGGCCTTCTGTATGGAAAAGGAAATGCAGGAGGACTTTGATGAAAAAAACGATGAGCTTTGCAGAATATCGATAAAGGCACTTATCTGGTCGGGGTATCTGATGCCGTTGATGAATGTAATAAACAATCTGGGCTATCTGTCAATTGCCGTATTCAGCGGTGTTCTGTATGTAAACGGAAAAATCAGTGACATAGGCCTGATAACAAGCTTTTTGCTTTATGTACGTCAGTTTACGAGGCCTTTTGTGGAAATCGCGAATATATACAATAATTTTCAGACTGCCGTGGCGGGAGCTGAACGTGTTTTTGAGATAATGGACGAGGAGTCTGAGCCGGAGGACCGTCCGGATGCTATTGAACTCAAAAAGCCCAATGGGGATATAGTGATGAAGGATGTCAGCTTCGGATATACAAAGGAGAAGCCTGTTCTGAAGAATATTTCTCTTGATATTCCCGCAGGTACGCAGGTTGCCATAGTCGGTCCTACCGGTTCGGGAAAGACGACTATTATTAATCTTTTAACAAGATTTTATGATGTCACGGGAGGCAGTATATGCCTGGATGGTCATGACCTGCGGGATTACAAAATGGAGAGCCTGCGTGAGTCTTTTGGCGTTGTTTTACAGGATACGGCATTGTTTGCTGCTTCAGTACGCGAAAACATTGCATACGGACAGTCTGATGCCACCATGGAACAGGTAATCGAGGCTGCTAAGCTTGCAGGTGCACACGGATTTATTACGCGTCTTTCAAACGGCTATGAAACGGTTTTAGAGCAGGGCGGTGCTGAACTTTCGCAGGGTGAACGTCAGCTTCTCACGATTGCGCGTGCTGTTCTGACAAATGCACCGATTATGATTCTTGATGAGGCAACAAGCTCTGTAGATACTGTTACCGAGCAGAAGATAAGAAGGGCAATGCTGAAAATATGTGAGGGAAGAACTTCGTTTATCATTGCACACCGTCTTTCGACAATACGCGATTCAGACCTGATTATTCTGATAGAGGACGGAGTAATAGCAGAGAAGGGAACTCACGCGGAGCTGATAGCTTTAAATGGCGAGTACGCGAAAATGTATAAGCTGCAGGGCGGCTGTTGACCCTAAGGGAACCCCGTCCCCTTAGGGTCAACTTTATTTTACGCTTCGTTTTCGGTTCTTATGGTTGAAAAACGTTCAATGATACTGCTTATCTTTGCGGCATCGGTTTTATTACTTTCGGCAGCTGATGCAATACCCTCGGCAACACGTCCTGTCTGGACGGTTTTATCGACAATGTCGTCAACACCGATCTTGTTCTGCTCTGAAGAAGCTTCGATGGAATTCATCTGTATAGAGAGCTCAGAGAAGAATTTGCTGAACTGACTGATTGAGGTACGGATCTTTTGAATGCTTTCCTCTAATTCCACGGTTGCTTCCATGTTTATCTGTGAGGTTTCACTGAAGCTCTCAAATTTAGGCTTGATGTCCTTTTCAAGGAAATCATTGATGGAACCGAGATATTCGGTGGTTTTTTTGATGCTTGTATTTGCTATCTGGCAGACCTTCTGAATCTTTGTAGCTGTAAATGCAGTACTTGCAGCCAGGGAGCCGATTTCCGAGGCAACTACTGAGAAGCCGCGGCCCTGTTCACCTGCTCTTGCTGCTTCGATGGAAGCATTTAACGAAAGAAGCTTGGTCTGTGTTGAAATATTGAGAATATCGTCAATCAGCTCATTGATTTCGGAAATCTGCTGAAGATCTGTCAATATTCCGTGAATGGTATCGGTATTCAGCTGAACCTTGGAAACTGTATTGGTCAGTGCTGAATCGGCTTCAGCGCTGATTGAGGTTGCACGTTCTGAAATGGCAAGGCTTTGCTTTGCTCCGTTTTCGATTGCCTCCTCTGCAGTTGAAAGGTAGCCGATCATCTGCTGTACATTTTTATTAACAGCGGCTATGATTTCATTTGTGGAAGTGATTCCTGCGGCAAATTCCTCTGTAGTAGCGGTATTATTCAGGTTGAAATCCACAAGACTGCTTGAATTGTAGTCGATTATCGCTGCCGAATTATCCATGTTTGACGAGCACGATTGAAGCGTGGTTATGATGTCGTAGAGAGTCTGACGAAGTGTTTCAATCTCTCGTGATATAATACCTATTTCGTTATGGTCTCCGGTACGTGCGATAACGAACTCGTTTTCTGAAAGGTCGAAGTTTCCAAGCTCGGTGATAGCACCTGCAACCTCTGAAAGAGGTCTGGTGCATACAATAATGGCTACCGCGGAAAGAATGACGATTATCAGATAGGAGATAATGCAGAGAACAGTCAGTGTTCTTGTATTCTTATTGACTGTCGAATAAATCTCATCCCTGGGGGCAGTGAGGATTACTGTCCAGTGCCTTGAAGTATCGGAAACGAAATTGACTGTAATAACTGTTTTCTTGCTGTTCTTTGCCTCGAACGTGCCGCTTGTACTGCCACGGCTTACCTGCGTTGATACCTCTCTGAGCATCGGGTCCGTAATGGGCTGCGCAATCTGTTCGGAGCTGTAGTCGTCCGTAGCTATGTAGGTGATGTTTGTATCGGTGTTGATCATATAGAAATCTGAATTTTCAATACCGCATACATCAATTTTCCTTAATATATTCTCGAGAACCGTATTGAATACACCGCCGCCGACATATCCTATTAAACTGCCGTTTTCATAGACGGGTGCATACATTGAAAGGCAAAGCTTGCCGGTTCCGGGTGAAACAATGATTCCTATGTCATATACGCCGGATTCTGCGGCCTTCATTTCGTCATGAAGCTCCTTGATTTTTGCTTCTTCAGTACGGAAGTGCTTGCCGATGACGGCAGGAACGCTATAGGTTATTGCTTCTGTTTCAGGAGTGGCTATATACAGACCCTCCCAATTGTCCAGGGTATTGTAATAGGTGAGTGTGAATTCCTGTGCACGGGCCTGAAGTTCGGGATTGCGGGGATCCTTTAATAATTCGGTCACGATCGGGCTTTTGCTGAACAGGAGCAGCTCTTTTTCACTTTTTTCAACGAAATTCTCAATTGACTGGGCAGTGGCACTGAGGTAGGTATTCATGTTGTTGTTTACGCTTTCCTCAATCATTGCCCTGCTGCTTTTAAGAGCAAGCGTGCAGAGTAGTGCAATACCGATTGTTACCGTAAATATTACAGTGAACAATATAATTGTTCTCATTTTAAAATCCCGAAGTCTCATATGGCTCCTTTCCGATTCACAAACAAAAACCCTTTATCTGATTTCACCATTTTTCATAATATGTTTATTTTTGTACATCATATCATCCGCACGTCTGAAAACATCCTCAAGACAGGAATCGGTGCCGGACTGATATTCGGCCATACCGGAGGCTATTGAAACCTTGTTTACGTCGGGCAGGTCGGACTTTGCAAGCACATTTATATAATCACGCAGGGACTGCAGCAGCTCCCATCTCTTCGGATAGTCGGAATTGCTTACGATAGCAACAAACTCGTCGCCACCGATCCTGAATACCGGACTGTGCTTGAAAATATCGCAGATAAGCTTGCAGGAATTCTTGATATAAACATCGCCGGATTCATGCCCATATCTGTCGTTGATTACCTTCAGATCGTTTATATCGAACATTGCAACCGCAAAGGGTGTCCTGTCTCCAAGCTTAAAGCGCTCGGTGAGTGCACTCTTGTAGTTTTCGTAGGCTATTCTGTTTTTTGACGAGGTAAGGGCATCACGCTGCATAAGCTCGGAAAGCTGTGCGTTAAGAGCGTTTAATTTTAGATTTTTTCTGTATGAATCGAAGATTCTGCGGAGTCTGTCATAATACAGCCTGAATACCATTTCACCGTAGTAGTTCAAATTGTCACACATTACGACATAACCATAGTTGAAGCTGAAGTAGTACATCGGCATAAAAGTGAAAATGTGGTTTGGACCTTCACCGACGTAGCCCGGGAAAAGGTTTCTGATTGGGAATTTGTCGATTTCAACTTGCTTCCCTTCAAATTTGGCAACTATTACATCCATTATTTCATTGAATTCAAACTTGGGACAATCCTCGATTTCCTTGAGAACCATGGTGCTGAAGCGTGAATCCATCAGAAGCGCAAAGGTAGGTCCCTCGAGTCTGTCGTCATGGTAAATAACTTCGCCAAGGTGTTCACCGAGTTCTGAATAAAATTCAGAGGCCATAATGGACCATTCTATCTCGTTAAAGCGGCCGTCACGCATTGATTCCTCACGCTGGCGAATAGGTATGTGACGTGTATAAACTCTTCTGACGGCATCGGTATTCCTGCACTGGCTGCAGCCACAGCTCTCACCGGGAACAAAGCTGCAGGGAATGATGGTATCCTCAGGGGGATTTTTGCCATCGATGCATTCTAAAATAATCCGGGCGGATAAGGCACCCATCTGACCAAAATGCTGGTCTACACTTGAGATTGCGGGGTAGAACATCTGGCTGTCGGAGGTGAAATCAAAGCCCGTTACGATGATGTCGTCCGGAACAACAAGATTAAACTGTTCAAGCCCCAGGCTGATGATAACGGCCAGCTGGTCATTCGCGCAGATAATGGCATCCGGACGGTTGTCGGAATTTTTAAAAAGCTCCGTAATGTAATTCAGCGCATAATACATTTCCCAGTTGGAATAGAATATATCGGATTCGGTAAACGGAAGATTGTGAGCGGCCATTGCGTCTTCAAGGGCCTTGAGACGGATGTTGGAGTCCGCATTTTCCTTTGAACCGGCTATAAAAAGAACCTTTTTGACATCGTGCTCATCAAGCAGGTGGTTGCAAAGCTCGGACATTCCGACATAATTGTCGACACCGATGTATTTAAAACCCGGATGTTTCAGTCCTACGCTGATTACCGGTATTTTTGCTTTTTCGCACATATCACAGATATGCTCGATTACATCCGCAAAGTTGAGCCCCGGACCGAAGATGATGGCCCCGTCGAAGTCGCTAAGATTCGGCAGGTCATATATAAGCTTTTCGGAATTTCTGAAATCATCGGACATTCCGTATGCACCATGAGAAAGGAAAACAAAAATATCAACAGACTCCTTTGGAAGAGCCTCCTGAATTCCAACTACGAAATTGTTCAGGTTTTCTGAATTCCATCCGTTTGCAAACAAAGCGATTCTTTTCTTCATAAGCGGTCCTCATTTCTCAAATAAGAATATACAAATCATATATCGGAATAATAGTTTGTTTTCTTAAGGTTTAAGGTGATTTTATTAATAAAAAAATTGTCTATAAAATCATCTGACCATACACATATTCATTATAGCAAAATAACGGATGGAAAAAAAGTCCTTTTTATAAAAGAGTAGTAAAATAATATTTTATTTTTATTAAATGTTTATCTGCCCGGGAAAATGTTTTACAGGCTGATACTGATGCCTTGGGGAGTAATTTAGAAATCTAATTTGTGGCAAAATAAAACACCTTAAACGCAAATTATGATTGGAAAAAACGATTTACAAAGGGTATAATGGGGCAAAGGGTTTTTATTAAAGCATTATATTGTTTTAAGGAGGGTTTACAAATGTTAAGAGTAGTTGAAACTGATTGTGGTACAGTACGCGGCATTCCTGCAGCAGATCCGAGAATAACGGCATTTAAGGGAATTCCTTTCGCAGCTCCGGCAACCGGGAAGAACAGATGGCGTGCTCCCCAGCCCTGTGAGAAGTGGGAGGGTGTACTGGACTGTGCAAGATTCGGCGCTATTTCCGTTCAGGACCAGCCGGGAGTAGGAACGGATATTTATTGCCGTGAGTGGCATGTCGATCCCGATATTGAGATGAGCGAGGATTCACTTACATTAAATGTCTGGACACCTGCAAAAAAGGCTGATGAGAAGCTGCCGGTACTGGTTTGGTTCTATGGCGGGGGACTTCAGTGGGGATATCCTCCGGAGATGGAATTCGACGGTGAAAGACTTGCAAGAAGAGGAATCATAGTTGTTTCGGTTAATTACAGAATCAATGTTTTCGGCTTCCTGGCTCATCCCGAGCTGACAAAGGAGGCACCTGATGCACCTACAAACTTCGGAAATCTTGACCAGCAGGCAGGACTTAAATGGGTACAGAGAAACATCGAGGCATTTGGCGGAGATAAGACAAATGTGACAATAGCAGGACAGTCGGCAGGTGGCGGAAGCGTAATGAGCCAGATTGCCTGCACGGCAAATAAGGGACTGTTTAATAAGGCAGTCGTTATGAGTGCAATGATCAAGAGCCCCTTCGGCGGCTTTGAAATCGGACAGCCCACACCTCTTGCCGAGGCTGAACAGGCGGGCGTTGAATTTTTTAAGTATCTTGGTGTTGAAACACTTGATGAGGCAAGAAAACTCGATGCTTCCTTTATACTTCAGAAGTATGGTGAATTCGCCCAGACACACAACAGGTTCTTCAGCGTACAGGATGACAAGTTCTGCGTTGGAAATCCCATAAGTCTTTACAGACAGGGCAAGTGCGTGGATGTGATCATGATGGCAGGAAATACTGCCGACGAGTTCCCTAATGTAGTTCCGGCAAAGGCACTTGCAGGCTTCCCCGGCTTTGCGGTACCGGCAAAGAACGATGAGGAGCTTAATGATGCCGCAAAGCGTATTTTTGGCGATTCTGCGGAGGAATTTCTTGCATTCCCCGAGGCTCATAATTTTGTTGAGGGACTCGGATATTCACCTGTCAACGGTATTGAGCTTACAATTAAGCAGAGCTTTGAGGACGTTCAGGCACTCGGAAATACAAATCCCTGCTATTATTACAGGTTTGATACGGATATTCCGGGCTGGGACAATCCCGGTACCTTTCATTCCGTAGATCTCTGGTTCTTCTTTGAAACACTTGCAAAGTGCTGGAGACCGTTTAAGGGAAGACATTATGATCTTGCAAGACAGATGTGCAACTATTGGGCTAATTTCGTAAAATGCGGAAATCCCAACGGACCGGATAATGATGGCATCCCGATGCAGGAATGGGTACCCTATTCAAAGGAAAATCCGTTTGCAATGATATTCAGTAAAGAGGGGCCTGTTTCACACAGGGAGGAGCCTACGGAGTATCAGAGATTTTTAATGAACAAATTAAGCAAATAACATAGTTCTACTAAAGTAGAACGCAACCCGGTTTCCGTGTTGCTTCCCTTTGAATGTGGGTGTCAGTGCTTTTGACACCCACATCATAATATAGAAAATCAAAGTTAAAAAGTATAGGAGATTGAAATGGAAAATTTAAAACAGATTACAAATCCTTATCTTCCTTCCTGGGAATATGTGCCCGACGGGGAGCCTCATGTATTTGGGGACAGGGTGTATGTATATGGTTCACACGACAGATTTAACGGCTCACTTTACTGTATGAAGGACTATGTCTGCTGGTCTGCATCGGTTGATGACCTTGGAGACTGGAAATATGAGGGCGTCATTTTCAGAAAGGACCAGGATCCGGAGAATGGAGACCTTCAGGGAAATTTATATGCACCGGATGTAACGGTCGGACCTGATGGAAGATACTACCTTTATTATGTACTCAGCAAATGGGGATGTGTTTCAGTGGCAGTCTGTGATGAACCGGCCGGGAAGTATGAATTTTACGGCTATGTTCATTATGAGGACGGAACACTTCTGGGACAGAAGGAGGGCGACGAGCCCCAGTTTGACCCGGGCGTTCTTACAGAGGGTGACAGAACCTATATGTATACAGGCTTCTGCGGCGGAGGAGATAGGTCACGCCATGGAGCAATGGCTACAGTGCTCGGTCCGGATATGCTGACTATTATCGAGGCACCTAAATTCATTGTTCCCGGCAACTGTTACAGCCAGGGAACACCCTTTGAGGGTCATGCGTTTTTTGAGGCACCGTCAATCCGCAAGAAGGATGATATGTATATTTTCGTATATTCGGCACAGAGCTGCCATGAAATGGGCTACGCAGTAAGTAAAAAGCCTACGGAGGATTTCGAATACAAGGGAGTTCTTGTTAGCAACGGTGACCTGAACATAGACAGCTATAAGCCGGCTGAAAAGCCGATGTGCTACTGCGCGAACAACCATGGTGGCATGGTAAAGATAAAGAATGACTGGTATATGTTTTATCATCGACATACAAACGGTACAAACTACAGCCGTCAGGGCTGCCTTGAAAGGCTGACGGAAAGAGCGGACGGACTGTTTGACCAGGTTGAAATCACCTCCTGCGGCGGAATTGCAACACCTCTGCGTGGCGAGGGTGAATATCCGGCATATCTTGCATGCAATCTTTTCTCACCTGATGATGTAGTATATACGGCCTGGTCGGGCTGGATGCCGGACAGCTATCAGAAAATTACACAGGACGGTGGTGACGGCGAGGAGTGTGTAGGCTATGTAACGAATATCAGACCTGACAATGTGACCGGCTTTAAGTATTTTGACTGTAAGGGTGTAAAGAAAATTATTCTCAGCACAAGAGGCTATGCCGGTGGTGAGATGGAGGTGCGTACAGCCTGGGACGGAGAGCCTATCGGGAAAATACCTGTATCGATTTCGAACGAATGGATGGACAGCAGCGCTGACATCGCGGTTCCTGATGGCATACAGGCACTGTACTTTACCTTTAAGGGATGGGGACATCTTGCTTTGAGGGCATTTACGCTCGTGGTATAGGTTTGAAAATAAATTTTCAAACTCTGGGATTGATGTGAAAATCGCACCAATCTACACCATGAGCAACTCATTACATTCGTTGCATCAGGAGTAAGTTTGAAAATTCTTTTCAAACTAAGAGATTGGTGCAAAGAACGCACCAATCTACTCCATGAGCAACTCATTACATTCGTTGCATTAGGAGTAAGTTTGAAAATTCTTTTCAAACTAAGAGATTGGTGCAAAGAACGCACCAATTAATGTTTCAAATTTACTTTAAATTTGAAACATTAATTAACTACACCATAAGTCGGAGGCCAAG